>JACDGR010000303.1 GCA_013821525.1 Actinomycetota bacterium | reverse complement strand
ACGATCGACACGGCGCCGCTAGCGACGAGGACGTCGGCGAGGAGGATGCACGACGCGGGGAGCGTCGCCGCGCCCGTGCGCGTGTCCAGCGTCGTCGCGGCGTTCGCCGTGCCAGCAAGCACCGTGATCTGCGCGAGGTTCGACACGCCGGCGTGCTGCGCGTCCGACACCTGCAAGATCACCTGATCAAGTCGCGGATTACCCGACGCGTTCGCCGTGATCACGTCATTCAACTGGGCGACGTAAGTGTTCGCCGACGGCGCCGTCACGTCGATGTTGTCGATGCGGTACAACCCTTGTCCGTCCCGCGTCGAGCCCTTCACCCACGCCTGCATCAGCCCGACACCAGTCGACCCGATGTCGACCGTCATGTTCGCGCCGGCCTGGCGCTGCTGGACGAGGAACGATCCGTAATCCGCGACGCCCGGCCCGACAGGGTCGCCGTCCATGTAGCGCCGCAAGTCCCACGCGGTGTAAATTCCCGTCGCAGCATTCAGGTACTGCGGTCGGCTGGTCACGGTAACGGTCACGATAGCCACGCATCCCTGTGAGATTCGGTGAGAGTCGTACCGGCGGCGTACCCGCCGTCGCCGTAGAACTGGAGCGAGTTGGCGCCCACCTCGAGGCCCCACCATGCGGAGCGCGACGCGTCGATGCTCCCGATCACGCTCACGCCGCCGACGGTCGCGGCGCGCGGCCCGAGCGGGTTCGTTTCGATGATCAGCGTCTGACCGGCGGCGAGCGTGAGCGACGAGAAGTAGAGCGCCCTCCCCGACGTTATGTTCGCGACGACGGGGTTCGTGATCGGCCCGGCGACGACGAGCTGCGGCCACGTCCTCGTCCTGCCACTGTTCGTTGCCGTCATCGTCCCGCCGCTCGAGCCCGACCCGAACGCGATCGGGAACACCACGGGGAGCGCCATACCACCGCTCGACGTCGGCGTCCCCACCGACTGGGACTGGAGAGTCGACGAGTACCACCGCGGATCGGCGAACCGGAGTTGGGCTTGCCAGCGGATGAGCGACGCGATGTTGTCGCCACTCCCCGGCCCGTCGATCTCGCCGAGGAGCCGCGCGTAACCCTGCACGACGCGGGACGTGCCGGAGCCGAACGACCACGAGCAGAGCACCGGCCCGCGGACGAACGCCTCGAACGCCTGCACGATCACGTCCCAATCCGCCCACACCGCGTCAATCGACGCGCCCCACACCTCGCCCTCGAGCGTCACGATGCGCGGGTCGACGTACTGATCGCCGAGCGGCGTTTCGACGCCGCCGTCCTGCTCGGGCCGGCTGATCGCGTTCCCACGACTCGGCGGAACCCCGGTGAGACCCTTGTAGTCCGTCAGGCTGCGCGTCGTGAACGCGACGTCGTGAATCCGGACGCTGCCCACGTCGAAGTTTTTCAGCATCAGCGCACCGCCAACTGGCGGAGTTGGAACGCCGCCTTCGCCTGGAGCGCGGACGGGTTGCCGTGATCCTGGCCGTGGAAGTGCTGATGCACCGTCACGCCGCCACCGCCGAGCGCCTTCCGGAGCAGACGAACGCTCCGCGGATCGTCCAGCGGGAGGATCGCCTCACGGCCACGCTCACCCGCCACGTCAGAGCCGTCCGCGGTGAAGATGCGGCTCATGGCGACGCCACCTGCGGCGTGCGGCTTGGCGTGACCCTTCTCCTTGTCCCACGCAGCGAGGTCTGCGGCTCGCTGCCCGGCGATGTACTTCGCCTGCGCGATCGCCTGGGAGAGACTCGCGATCCGGCTCTCCTCGTCCTTCGTGATCTTCGCGCCGCCCGGGCTACGCACTGACTTCGCGTACCCGACGGCGTCCGCGTAGTCCTGCTGCGCACTCTTCACGGCTGCGGCGGCCTGGTCGGCGGCGTCCTTCACGGCGGCGCGCTTCGCGGTCCACTCGTCCATCGCCTTCGACGCGGCGTCCTTCGCTTCCTGACCGGCCGTGGCGCCCGGGTCGGTCGTGTCCGGCGTCGGATTCCCCACACCGCTCTTAGCACCAGCCGCCGCCGCTATCTGGTTGATCTGGTCGATGATCGCTTGCAACTGAGCGGCGAACGCGTTCGCGAACGCCTTCCCGAGTTCCGCGCCGGTCGCCGGGCCGATGATCGCCTCGAGTTGTGCCTTGAACTGCTCGGCGCTGATCTTGCCGCGGTTGAACTGGTCGGTCAGATCGGCAATCGCCTGGTCGGCGTCCGCCTTCCGTTTGTCCGCCTCGGCCTGGATCGCCGCCGCAGTCGCCGCGACCTGATCCGCGAGCGCCTGGCGGTGCTGCTCGAGGAGGTAGTCGTCCAGGTCTTGCTGAGCCTGCTTGCGTTCGTCGTCGGTCTGCGCGCTCGCGACGGCCGCGTCAAGACGCGCCCGGTCGCGCGCGTCCGCCGTCGCCTTCTGCGCCGCCTCGATCGCCCGCAACTCCTGCGCCGCCGGCGACTGATCGTTCGCGTCGATCCGCGCCCTCGTCTGCTTATCGATGATCGCGTCGAGCTGCGAGGAGAGCGTCCCGGTGAGGGTCTGAAGGTTCTGCTTCGCGGTGCGGATCGCCGCGATGACGCCATCACTCATCTGCTTGACGGCGTCGGCGACGGCACCCGTGAGACCCTTAGTACTCTTCCCGCTCTTTCCGCCGCCGCCGCCGCCACCTATACTGGCGATCTTGTCGAGTAGGGCCTGAACCGGTCCCATCGCTGCAGCTATGGCGTTCCGGATGATCCCGGCGATCGCGCTCCCCAGACCGGATAGAGCGCCCATGATCCCGTTGTAGATCGCCGATCCGATGCTCGCCGCGGCGCTCGCGACGACGCCGACCTCGCCGGTGATCCAACCCGGTATCTCGCCGACGAACGTCGCGACCTTCGACCCGAGGCTCTTGATCTGCCCGACGATCCCGCTCAGGATTCCCTGCCCCACGTCGTACGCGGCGCTAGCGACGGCGTGAGCAGCACCCTTCACCGCCGGAGCCAACGCACGCATGACGCCGGTAACGGTGCTGACGAAGCCGTGCAGGATCGCTCCCACCTCGGATACGAGAGCCAACACGACTTGCTTCGCGCCCGCCCACGCCCGTCCCCAATCACCCGTGAGGATGCCGCTCACGAGCTTCATGACGCCTTCGAAGACCGACACGAAGTTCCGCAGGGTGGCCATCGCCGTACGCACCGCCGTCGCCGTCACGGTGGCGAAGATGTCCAACGCCACCCCAACGGCGGCAACCCCGACCTGGAACGCCTGCTTGATCCGACCCCAGTGCGCTTCGATGAAGCCCGCGACTGCGGACACGGCCGGAGCGACGTTCGCCCGATACCACGCGAGGAACTGGTTCACATAGCCGCGGACCGCCGTCCACGCCTGGCTCGTCGCGGCCTGAACCTGTCCCCAGTGGGCGCGGATCAACGAGACGCCGGCACCGATGGCCGCGGTGACCGCTGTCATGGCAACCCGCGCGCCGGTTTGGATATCGCTCCACGCCGCGTTCATGATCTGCCGGGCTGTTTCGCTCCGCTGGTAGAGGAGAGCGAGGCCGCCGGCCAGCGCAGCGATCGCAATGATCACGAGGCCGATAGGGTTCGCGGCCTCGGCGACGCTGAGCGCGATCTGCGCCGTGGCAGCGACGCCGAGGGCTGCCGCGAGGGCGAGGGCGGCGACGCCCGCGGATTTGAGGACGTCCGTGTTCTTCCCGAGCCAGCCGAAAGCCGACCCGAGGGCATCCCCCATGGCGCGTGCCGGCCCCGAAATATCCGAAACGGCAGACGAGACGACGCGTGCCGCGGCGGGCAAGTGGACAGTGATCCACGACACCGCTTGCGTGGCCGCAGGGAGGAGCCGCGTCCCGAACGTGATCGCGAGCGTCTCGAGTTCGCTCTTGAACGCGCCGACGGCGCCAGCCCATCCTCGCGTCTGCGCCTCGGCCATCTTCTGCGCCGCGCCGTGCTCGGTGACGGCTTTTTTCATCCGGTCGAACGCGCCGGCGCCCGTGCCCATGATGATGTTCGCCGCGCGCATCGCGTCCGTGCCGAAGATCGTGTTGATCGCCGATTGCCGCTGCTGCGGGTGCAGCTTCGCGAGCGCGTCGTGGTATTGGCCGATGATGCTGCGCATCCCGACGAACTGACCTTGGGCATTGAACGCGTGGACGCCGAGTTCCTTCACCGCGGCGGCGGCCGTCTTCGTCGTCGGGTTCAGCCGTTGGAACATCGTCTTCAGGCTTGTGCCGGCGTCCGAACCGGTGATACCGGCGTGCGCCATCTCGCTGATCATCGTGACCGTGTCTTGAAGCGGGACGTGCATCGCGTGAGCGCTCGCGGCGGCCTGCTTGAGGGCGTCGCCCATCTGCGGAACCGTCGCGAGCGTCGCCGAGGATGCCGCGGTGAGCAAGTCGGCGACGCGCACCGCCTCGTTCCCGTTCAGCC
>JACDGR010000302.1 GCA_013821525.1 Actinomycetota bacterium | reverse complement strand
GCGCACGCCTTTGGGCCTCGTGTCCGCGTCAACTGCGTGCTGCCCGGCATGTTCATGACCGACGTGTCGGCGGCCTGGGATCAGGTGCGCTTCGCCGAGGACTCCGCCCGCTTCGCGCTCGCCCGAGGCGGGCGGCCCGACGAAATCGTCGGCGCCGTGCTCTACCTCGCAAGCGACGCCTCTAGCTACACAACCGGCGCGCACCTGCGTGTCGACGGCGGCTACATCCGACGCTAAAGGAGAGACAGTGGCGCAACTCGAAGGAAAGACGGCTCTCGTCACCGGCGCGGCCCGAGGCATCGGCCGAGCCACCGCGGCGGCATTAGTGGACGCTGGGGCGACCGTCCTCATTTCTGATGTCGACGGTGACGAGGTTGAACGCACGGCAGCCGAGCTCGGCACCTACTGCTACGTCGGCGATCTGACGGTCGCGGGCGTTTCCGAAGACGCGGTCGAACGGGCTGTGTCGATCAGCGGCACCCTCGACGTGATCGTCAACAACGCCGGCTACACGCTCGACGCGCCGCTGCACAAGCTCGACATTGCCCACTTACAACGCATGCTCGACATCCACCTGCTGGTGCCGTTCCGGATCCTGAGCGCGGCCGCGCGTTACCTGCGGGAGCCCGCGAAGGAGGAGGCGCGCGCAGGACGTGAGGTGTTCCGCAAAGTCGTCAACGTCAGCAGCGTCAGCGGCACGATGGGAAACGCGGGGCAGACGAACTATGCAGCCGCGAAAGCGGGAATCGTTGGCCTGACCAAAGCACTTGCGAAGGAATGGGGCCCGCTCAAGATCAACGTGAACGCGGTCGCCTTCGGGATGATCGATACTCGGTTGACTGCCCCGAAGGCCGAGGTGTCGATCGCCGGCGAGCTCGTGGGTCTCGGCATTCCCGAGGCGAATCGGGAAGCGTTCACGCAGGCGATCCCGTTCGGGCGCGCCGGTACAGCCGAGGAAGCGGCGTCGGTGATTGAGTTCCTCTGTAGCCCCGCCAGCGACTACGTGACCGGGCAGGTCGTGAATGTTGCAGGCGGCCTGGGTTTCGGGATGACCGCGTGACGAAATATGCCTGGAGCGTCGATGACGTCATTCTCTACAACATCGCCGTCGGCGCGACCGGCACCGAACAGACATGGGAGGAAGGCCTCGTCGCTCTACCGACCTTCGGTGTGCTGCCCGCCTTCTCAATCGTCGCACCCCTGGTTCAGGCGGCCGGCGTATCTTTGGATTCCGCGCGTGTGCTGCACGGCGAGCACGAGCTGCTGGTAGACGGCCCGGTACCAACAGCAGCGTCTGTCAGGAACGAGGGGCGTGTCATGGGCATCTACGACAAAGGCCACGGCGACCTTGTACGGGTCGAAGTCCACACCTATATCCAGGGAAAGGAAACGCCGCTCTTCACGAACCGGTATGGGATCTTCGTGCGCGGCGCAAGCGGCTTCGGAAAGAGTGATGACGCCAGCCCAGCGCCGTCTCCGCCCAGCCGACGTCCAGACGAGGTCGTCCGGGTTCAAACCCACCTGTCGCAGGCAGCTCTCTATCGGCTCTGCGGAGACCGAAACCCGATTCACATTGACCCTGCAGCGGCCGCTGCGGCGGGCCTCGAGAGGCCAATCATGCACGGCCTTTGCACACTCGCGGTGATCGCACGAGCGGTAGGGGGCGATGCCGTACAGGCCGTTCGGGGGCGGTTCGCCGGCGTCCTCTATCCCGGCGAGACGATCGTGGTCGAACTATGGCGGGACGGCAACAGTGTCGAGATTCGCGCCTTGTGCGAGGAGCGCAGGACCCCGGTAGTCACCAACGCGACCATCAACCTGAGGAGCTCATCATGAACTGGGATCCGCTCAACGATGAGCAGCAGGAGATCCGCGATCTATTGCGCACGCTTGCCCGCGAGCGCATTGCGCCCCGCGCGGCCGAGATCGATGCGACCCATCAATTTCCCTGGGATGTCGTTGAGCTCTTCCGCGAGCACGAGATCTTCGGGCTTTTCTACGAGGCGGCATACGGCGGGACAGGCACGGGAACACTGCTCGGGCTCGTCGCGATCGAGGAAGTCGCGCGCGCCTGCGCGAGCAGCGCGCTGATTCTCGCGGTGCACGAGCTCGGATCGCTCGGATTGAAAATGGCAGGCACCGACGAGCAACGCGATCGGTACTTGCCAAAACTAGCGAGCGGGGCCTTGCTGCCGGCATATGCGCTCACAGAATCCGGATCCGGCTCTGACTCTGCAGCAATGCGCACGACGGCGGCGCGCGATGGCGACAACTACGTCATTAACGGATCGAAGCGCTTCATCACCAACGCCGGCATCGCCGGCGTTTACACGGTTTTCGCAAAGACGGATTCGTCCGTTGGACACGCGGGGATCAGCGCCTTCCTAGTCGACGCAGACGCACCCGGGTTCGAGGTCACGCGGCTTGAAGCCAAGCTCGGCGTGCGCGGCTCGACAACCGGCGAGCTCGTCTTCGAAAACTGCGTCGTACCGGCGGCAAACCGACTCGGTCAAGAGGGCGAGGGATTCAAGCTGGCAATGCGGATACTCGACCGCTCGCGCCCAGGCGTCGGCGCGCAGGGACTCGGGATAGCTCAGGGCGCGACGGACTACGCGCTCGAGTACGCGCGGACACGCGAGACGATGGGAAAGCCAATCGCGCAGCATCAATTGATCGCGGCCAAGCTCGCGGACATGGAGGTCGCGTGCGAAAGTGCGCGCGGGCTGCTCTACCGATTCGGTGCCATGGTGGACGCCGGCGCGCCAGACACACAGCTGACTAAGGCTTCGGCGCTCGCGAAGCTGGCCTGCACCGACGCAGCAATGTCAGTGACGACCGAGGCGATGCAAGTACTTGGCGGCTACGGATACATCCAGGAATATCCAGTGGAGCGCATGCTTCGAGACGCAAAAATCACACAAATCTACGAAGGCACGAATGAAATTCAGCGCCTGGTGATCGCGCGCGAGATGTTGCGCGAGGAGCGGAGCAATGCCCACGCGTAGAGCATGCTCGACTCCCATGATGCCGAGCTGGGGCAACCCTTTTTCGCCCGCGTTCGCGCCGTCGCGACCGTCCGGGCGGGGTCGACCTGCGTTGAGCTATCCGTTCGTAGCTCGATATCAATCCTGCCGAACAGCCCCAGCCCTCAGTGATCAGACGAAAACGACGTCACCCCCGCAAATGCCGGGCCCAGCCTTTCTCCACCCCAAGTGCACCTATGCGGCGTGGAGGTACTCCTGCGCGCGCTCGAGGTCGACAACGATGTGAAGCACCGGCTGATCGAATCGCTTGCGCATGCGCATCACGATGTCTCGCGCGAGCCAGTTGGAGCGCTGCTCCGGATGCGTGGCGACTATTATTTGTTCGGCTGGGAAGAGCCGCAGGGCGTCTTCTACTGCCTGCAGCGGGTCGGCGTCACCGACGAGTCCCTCCGCGTGCACGTCGGCTGCTGTCAGAACTTCGACGCAGCGGGCGAGGCGCAGCTCCGCATCCTCTCGTGCTCGGTCTTCGCTGGAGGCCCAGTGGGCGATACGCGAGTTAAGAGCCGGTGCAAGGGCGAGTACCTGCGCTTCCGGTGTAGTCGCGATCTGCACCACCGCCTCAAGGAGGGCGTTGCCGATCACAGTCTCATTTGCGACGACTAGGATGCGCTGGGGCTGACCGAACATGGTGCCTCCCTCTGCCGGATGGTGTGATGCGTGGAGGCTGCACGCGCCACCCAAGAACAGCCTGTGGGTGGCCTATGAGTTTGCTGGGTCTTGGGCGCAGACAATCAAGCAGGCTCTCTGAACCGCTACACCCATTTGCTCGACCACCGCATCACCGACGCCGCAAAACGGTACGACCCTGTGGCGCCAAGAACATAGACACCCAACCGGGGCCACGGGGCCCGTCGGCCAGCGGTGACGGCGCCGCAGCCGGGCAGCTCGAGCAGGGCCGGCGCGATCGCGGCGACTCGCTGCTCGAGCGCTTGGTCGAGCTCGTCGATCGATCGATTGAGCAAGCGACAGCGGTTTACGAGTCTTATGCGCACGAGGTCTACGTCCCGGCCGCGACAAACGACGGAAGCGCATTCGCTCATCACGTCGTCCCAATCTGGACAGTCGGCCAGTACACCTACGCAGTTGGGTTCCACGATGTTTCTACGATCCGACGGACGCTGGCTCTCGACCTTTCGCTCGCTCGAACTATCAAGCTCGTTCGGGCGAGATCGGGGGTACTCACGACCTCCGGACGGGTCGAGGCTCCCTCGCAATTTGGAGCATTCGCATCGCTCGCGCTTAAGAAGCTCTAACTGAATGAAGGGACCCGTTCGGCGGGGGCGAATCCGTCGGCATCTGTCGTCAAGCTCGGAGGCGATGTCGATGCGGACGAAGCCGTGGGATGTGTCGGATGGGTTGTGGGAGCGGCTGGAGCCG
>JACDGR010000301.1 GCA_013821525.1 Actinomycetota bacterium | reverse complement strand
CAGGGCGCCCTCGGCGCGAGGCGTTTCGCGTCGGGCTCCGGCTGACCGCGCGCAGCGGCGCGCGCGAGCTGCACGATGCGCTCGCGGCCCAGGTAGCCGCCCTTGCGCGCCATGCCCGCGCGACGAGCGCCGCGCTTGCCGCGGACTACACCTACCTGCAGCCCGCGCAGCCGACGACGGTGGGTCATCTCCTGCTGGCCTATGCCTATCCGGCCCTGCGCGACGCCGCGCGTGCCCGCTCCTCGTACGACGCGCTCGGCTCGAGCGTCGCGGGGGCAGGCGGCAGCGCCGGCTCGCGGTGGGCGCTCGACCGCGACCGGCTCGCCGAGCTCCTGGGGTGCGACGGCCTCGTCGAACATGCGAAGGACGCGGCCTGGCAGACCGACGTGTACCTCGAGCTCCTGACGACGCTCGCGATCGCCGCGACACACCAGAGTCAGCTCGCACAGGACTTCGAGATCTACGCGAGCCAGGAGTTCGGTCTGCTCGAGCTGGCTGACGCGCACAGTCGCGCGAGTGCGCTGATGCCGCAGAAGAAGAATCCCTACGCGCTCGCCGCCATTCGCACGCAGGCCGGTCAGGCAGTGGGCGACCTGACGAGCGCCCTCGTTGCGTTGCACACGGGCTCCGCGCGTACCGATCACTTCCACCTGCTGAACGGCACCGTCCCACGCGCGCTCGACGAAGCGGTTTCGATCGCCCGGTTGACGGCGTCCGTGTTGGAAGGCATCGAGGTGCGGAGCGAGCGGTTCGAGCAGATCGCACGCGACAGCTTCGTGACCGCTGCCGACGTCGCCGACGTGCTTGCACTATCGGGGCAGATCGACTACCGGAGTGCGCACAAGGTCGTCGGCCGCGCCGTCCGCGACCTCGCCGAGGCGGGCGATCCGCCGTCGGCGCTCACACCAGCCCGACTCGCAGCGGCCTCCGAGGCTGCGATCGGCCGGCCGGTCGAGCTCGACGAAGCAACCTTGCGCGACGCGCTCGATCCCGCGGCGTCGGCAGCGGCCCGCACGCAGTCAGGCTCGTCGTCTGCCGCCGCGATGGACGCGATGCTCGAAGGGATCGACGCGACGCTCGCCGAGCAGGCGCAGTGGAGCGAGACCGAGCGAGCGAGGGAAGCCACGGCCGAAGAGGCGCTGCTCGAGCGCGCCCGCGAGCTCGTCTGACAGGCCTGCGGCGCTACAGAGACCCCGCTCTAGTCGAATGTGCTGACGAACTCGCGAAAGCGCGCGTTATGTGTGCTCTCGGCCTGTGCCCAGGACTCGAAGTCAAGGGTCGCCTCGAAGCCGGTGCTTGAGGCGATCTCGACCGAACGAACCACGTCACGCGCAAGCGCCGGTTCGAGCGCGGCGGCAGATTGCGCGAGCTCGACCGCTGCGGTCAGCGGATCGTCTGCCAGCGACGCGGCTAGCCCTACCTCGACAGCTTGTGAACCGGTCATCGTCCCGCCTTCGAGCAGGAACTGCAGCGCACGCTGCCGGCCGATCGCAGCGACGAGGAAGTAGCTGCAACCTCCACCAGGATGGAGGCCGATTCGCGTGAAGGTCGCCCCGAAGCGCGCCGTCGGGGAAGCAATGCGAATGTCGCACGCGAGCGCGAGATTCAGACCCGCGCCGACAGCAGGTCCGTGAACCGCCGCAAACGTCGGAAACGGAAGCGCACGGATAGAGAGGAAACACTCGTAGTAGGCGCGAAGCACGGCCCGCATCTCGGCGGTCGGGCGTTCATTGCCGAAGACCTCGGGGAGATCTGCGCCGGCGCAGAAGGCGGTTCCGGCACCGGCGACTACCAACGCCCGTGCTTCGGGGTCGGCGACGAGAGAGAGCGCGCGGTCGACGAGCTCGGCAGCGAGGTCGAAGCCGATCGCATTCCGCCGCTCGGGATCGTTCAGCGTCAGGACGTGGACGGATCCGCGGCGTTCGAGGAGGGTTCTCTCTTCGCTCACGCGCCGACCATGCTGTGGCCGCCGTCGCAGAGCAAGAAGCCACCGGTGATGTGGCGCGCGTCCTCGCTCGCGAGGAAGAGCACTGGAGGAACGATGTCGAACGGTTTGGGGATCCGGTTCATCGGAGTGTTCGCGAGCACCTGCTCGCGCCGTCCGGACTTCCAGTCCTCGCGATTGATCAGCGCTTCCGTCTCGACGAAACCAGGCCCCAGGGTGTTCACGCGGACATGGGGCGCGAGCGCGCGAGCGTAGCTCTTCGTGATTCCGATGATCGCGTACTTCGCCGCCGCGTACTGCGGCGCCCGGGGGCTACCTTCGACGACGACGGGCGAGCCGATGTTGACGATCGACCCCGACCGCTGATCGTCGAGCATTCGCCTGCCGAACTCGTGCGTCATCAGCATCGTGCCCTTGATGTCGACGGCAAGTGTGTGGTCGATCGCCTCCGACGTCAGCTCGCGCCAGGACATCTGGTCGGCGGCCATGTCGCCGACGTTGTTGACCAGCACGTCGACACGACCGAATTCGGCGACGATCTCTTGGCCCAGCCGCTGGACGTCGTCCCAGTTCGCGATGTCCGCCTGAAACGTTGCCGCTCTGCGGCCACGCGCGCGGATGCGCTCGGCAGTCGCTTCGGCGCCTGCGCCGAGCTCCGGTAATGCACCGCGATATCTGCTCCCTCGTCTGCCAGCGCCTCGGCAATTGCCGTGCCGAACCCGGTTTCCGCGCCGGTGACCAGCGCGATCCGGCCGTCGAATCTCCCGCTCATGCGAGCTCCCTTCGTGCTCTGGTGCGAGGGCGCCGCTGACGATTCCCTCGTGCAGCGCTGCGTAGGCTTTCTCGGCCAGCGTGCGATGCCCGTCCAGGGCGGCTGCGGCCCAGGGCATGGACGGTGTCTGGGGGATGGAGGTCAAGGGATTCATGCCAACCGTAACGGTTCCGGCTTGCGTTTTGTAGATTCGCGCAAATATAGTGGAGCGAGTTAAGGTTGGCGACCGAAAGGGGCCCATCGCCTGATGAAGCTCGTCACGTTCGACTTTGCAGGGACCGAGCACGTCGGCCGTCTGGACGGAGAGACGGTGGTCGAGCTGGCGGTTCCCTCGATGCGCGAGTACTTCGAAAACGGCAGCCGTGCAGAGGCGAGCGGCCGCGAGTTCGCGCTCGCCGAGGTGCGCCTGCGCGCACCGATCGTCCCGAAGAAGTTCTTCCACACGGCCGGCAACTTCCGCGAGCACCACGTCGAGTCCGAGCGTGTGGGCTGGTCTCACCCAGTTGCGCCCTGGATCATCTTCTTCCAAAACGTCGATGCGATCATCGGGCCGGACGAGCCAATCGTCTATCCCGACCACCTGACAAGAGAGCTCGACTACGAGCTCGAGCTCGCCGTCGTGATCGCGAAGGATGGCAAGCACTTCGGCGTCGACGAGGCGATGGACTACGTCGGCGGATACCTCGTGTTCAACGACCTCACCGCTCGCGACATCCAACGTCGTGAGATGAAGAGCGGCGTCTTCTCATTCTGCAAAGCGATCGACACGTTCTGTCCGCTCGGGCCGTGGATCGTCACGCCGGACGAGGTCGGTGACCCGCACGAGCTGTCGATGGAGTTGCGCGTCAACGGCGAGCAGCGCCAGGCGTCGAACATGAGTCGCATGTCGACGACGGTGCCGGAAGTGCTCGCGCACTACGCTCCACTCGGGTTCTCTGCGGGCGACGTACTCTCGCTGGGGACCGTGTCCGGGGTCGCCGGGTTCAGCGAAGACCCCGAGTCGCTCTATCTCAAGCCCGGCGACGTCGTCGAGGCTGAGATCGAGCGCATCGGTGTCCTGCGCAACCCCGTCGTCTCATGGGAGGAAGCACACGGCGAACCCGCGCCCGAGCGGGTCTCCTGGGTCGAGGAGCTCGTGTGATCGATCGCGCCAAAGTCTGGACGGGCTCGCTGAACGCGACGGCACTCGGCCAACCCGAAGGACGCCACATCCGCCTGTACGACACGACGCTGCGCGACGGCGAGCAGACCGTCGGTGTCGTGCTCGGGCCGGAGGAGAAGCTCGAGATCGCGCGGCTGCTCGACGAGCTCGGCGTCGATCGGATCGAGGTCGGCTTCCCGCGCGTCTCCGACGACGATCGGCGGGCGATCGAGCTGATCGTCGCGGCCGGCCTCCGTGCCGAGTTGTGGGGCTTCGCGCGTGCGGTTCCGGCCGACGTCGACGCAGTCCTCGAGCTCGGGTTGCAAGCGTCCGTGATCGAGGCTCCGGTCTCCGATCTCAAGCTGGACGCGCTCGGAGTCTCGCGCGCCAAGATCCTCGGCCGGATCGAAGCTGCAGTTGCGCATGCCGCGGAGGCCGGCGTGAAGGTCGCGTTCTTCGGCGTCGACGGCTCACGTGCAGACCTCGACTTCCTGCAGGAGGTCTACCGTGCTGCGATCGCCGCCGGGGCGGCGGAGGTCGTGGTCGTCGACACGCTCGGGATCGCAGCGCCGGAGGCTGCTG
>JACDGR010000300.1 GCA_013821525.1 Actinomycetota bacterium | reverse complement strand
CGTTGGTGCCGCTCGTCCCGTAACGCTGCGTCGTTTCTAGTTGAGCTCCGGCCGAGCGACCTTGGCCAGCAGCAGGGTGCACACCTCTTCCCACACGTCATCGTCTTCGGGCCGGACGGGCAACGGCTCGTCGGCGAGGGCGCGCAGCTCGGCGGCGAGTGGTGGCAGCGAGTCGCGTCCGAACTCGGCGAGCCGCCCGAGCCGGGCGCGAACTGCAGTGCGACGCTCGTCGGTCGCGAGTCGCACCGCAGGCGGCGTCGCTCCGACTGCTGCGAGCGCCGCCTGGATCTCCGCCGGCGGGACGGCGGCGTTGCGGCGCGCGAGGATCGCTGCGCGACGAGCCAGGGCGCGACGCTCCGCCGGGTCGTGCTGGGACAGCGTCTCGTCGATGCAGCAGAGACAGAAGAACACCGGGTGGTCGGCCTGCCCGAGTTCCATCGCGAGGGAGATCACCACCTCACGGGAGACCTCGGCCGCCGCCGGCGCGCGGTCGAACTCGACGAGGGCCGCTGCGGCGGCCGGCCCCCACTCGTCGTCCTGCTGCGACAGCTTGACGAGGCCTGCCCGAACGAGGCCCTCGAGCTCGTCGTCCCAGACCCGGCCGACCGCCGCGTCGGTCAGCCGTTCGAGGAGCGGCCCTTCGGCGTGCACGAGCATCGCGTCGATGAGCTCGTCGAGGGCGTGCGGGTCGGTATCGGGATCGGCGCCGATCCCGATCCTGAACGCGATGTCCCATGCGGACGGCTCGAAGACATACTCGTCGTCGAAGTAGTCGTCGAGGTCGTCGTCGAAGCCGTCCGAGTTGTCGAGCAGTGCGTCTGTGGCCATGCCGCAATGAAAGCGACAAGCCGCGACGCTGTCATCGTCTTTTTCAGACGAGAGGTGTAACGAAAGTGGAAAACTTCGCGGGCTAGGCGACCGCGGACTCGCCGAGGATCATCTTCACCTCGGCGTAAAAGTCCGGCGCGGCCAGCACCTTGTACTGGGGCCCGAACGCGAAGACCTTCTTCCCCTGCGAGGTGAGCAGGTCGGCGTAGACGGGCGACTCGCCCGGGAAGTCGCGGATCAGGTCGGCGAGCTCGCGGATCGTTCCCGCCTTCGCCTTGGTCGCGTCGATCTTCAGGCGCACCTCGCGCTTCTCGGCGACCGTTTCGAACGCAGACAGCTCGAGGGCGACGAGCTTCGTCTCTCCCTCCTTGCGGTCGATGCGCGCCTTGACGATCAGGATGCGGTCGGTCACGCACAGCTCTCTGTACTTCTCGTAGAGCTGGTTGAAGACGACCGTCTCGACCGCGCCAGTGACGTCTTCGAAGTTGAGGAAGACCATCGCATCGCCGCGCTTGGTCGTCATGTGGCGGATGCTGGAGACGATCCCGCCGACGGTGATCACCTCGCCGTCGCGGCGCCGTTCGAGCTCGCCGATCGTCGAGTCGGACTTGCGGCGCAGCTGATCCCGGATCGCGGAGAGCGGGTGGTCGGAGACATAGAGGCCGAGCACGTCCTTCTCGAGCTTCAACAGCTCGTTCGTCTCGAACTCGTCGGTGGGCGTCGGCGGATGGTGCTTCGGGCGGGCGTCGTCGACCGGGCCGAGATCGAAGATCGAGCCCTGGCCGGCGAGCCGGTCGGCCTGCTGCTTCTGCCCCCACGAGACGGCTTGCTCGAGCACCTCGAGCGCACCCTTGCGCGTGCCGGGCAGCGCACCGCACTTGACGAGCGCTTCGAGCACTCGCTTGTTCGACACGGACGGGTCCACGCGCTCGGTGAAGTCCCAGATCGACTCGAACGGGCCGCCTTCCTTGCGCGCATTGATCAGCGCCTTCGCTGCGCCCTCCCCCACGCCCTTGACGGCATTCAGCCCGAAACGGATCTTGCCCTCGCGCACCGCGAAGTCGACCTCGGACTCGTTGACGTCGGGCGGCAGGATCTCGATGCCGAGCTCGTGACACGCGTTGACGTAGATCGGCACGCGATCCTTCGTGTTCATGACGGAGCTGATCAGCGCCGCCATGTACTCGCACGGGTAGTTCGCGCGCAGCCAGGCCGTCTGGTAGGCGATCAGCGCGTAACAAGCGGCGTGCGCCTTCGGGAACGAGTAGTCGGCGGCCTTCTCGACGTCCTCCCACAGCTGCTTGGCCGCCAGCGGCGTGACGTCGTGCTCGGCAGCGCCGTCCATGAACTTGTCCTTCAGCGAGTCCATGAGCGAGCGGATCTTCTTGCCGATCGCCTTGCGCAGGTCGTCAGCCTCGCTGATCGTGAAGCCGGCGAGCTCCTGCGCGATGCGCATGTAACTCTCTTGATAGATGCAGATCCCGAAGGTGTCCTTGAGGATCGGCTCGAGGCGCTTGTCGACATACGTGACCTGCTCCTGCTTCGCCTTCCGCTTGCCGTAGGTCGGGATGTAGGCCATCGGCCCCGGCCGGTAGAGCGCGACGAGCGCGATCAGATCCTCGAACTGCGTCGGCTTGACGACACGCAAGGCGTCGCGCATGCCCGACGACTCGAACTGGAAGACACCAGCCGCATCGCCCTTCTGCAGCATCGCGTACGTCTTCTTGTCGTCGAGTGGGAGCTTCGAGATGTCGAGCCCTCCCCCGATCAGCGCACACGCCTTGTCGATCACGTCGAGGTTGCGCAGGCCGAGGAAGTCCATCTTCAGGAGGCCGAGCGCCTCGATGTCCTTCATCGAGAACTGGGTGACGACTTCCATGTCGGCGCCCTTCTGCTGCAGCGGCACGACGTTCATCAGCGGCTGGGCACCGATCACGACGCCGGCTGCGTGAATCGAGTCGGCGCGCGTCAGCCCTTCGAGCGGCTGGGCGAGCTCGATGATCTCGCGCGCAACCGGGTCGGCGTCGATCGCCTTGCGCAGCTCACCCCCCGGCTTCAGACACTCGTCGAGCGTCTGGCCGGGACCTTCCGGGATCAGCTTCGCGATCTTGTCGACGACGCCGTAGGGCACCTCGAGCACGCGGCCTGCATCGCGGACGGCTGCGCGTGCGGCCATCGTCGAGAACGTGATGATCTGCGCGACACGGTCTGAGCCGTACTTCTCGCGCACGTAGTTGATGACGCGCTCGCGGCCCTCGACCGCGAAGTCGATGTCGATGTCGGGCATCGACTTGCGGCCCGGGTTGAGGAACCGCTCGAACATCAGGTCGTAGCGAATCGGGTCGATGTCGGTGATCTGCAGCGTGTAGGCGACGAGCGAGCCGGCGGAGGATCCGCGCCCGGGGCCGACGGAGACGCCGTTCGTCTTCGCGAAGTGGATGAAGTCCCAGACGATCAGGAAGTAGTCGGTGAACCCCATCTCCTTGATCGTCTTCAGCTCGTACTTGAGACGCTCCTGAAGCTCGGCCGTGATCTTGTCGTAGCGGCGCGCGAGACCCTTCTCGCAAAGCTCGACGAGGTAGTCGAACGAGTCGCGGCCCTCCGGCACGTCGAAGCGCGGCAGGTGAATCTTGTCGAGCTCGATCTCGACGTTGCAGCGCTCGGCGACCTCGAGGGTGCGGCGCATCGCCTCCATCTGGCCGGGGAAGTCGAGCGCCATCTCCTCCGGCGACTTGAAGTAGAAGTGGTCGGTCTCGAACTTCCAGTGGTTCGGGTTCTTCAGCGAGTCGCCGGACTGGATGCAGAGGAGCGCCTCGTGGGCGCGCGCGTCGGTGTCGCGGAGGTAATGGACGTCGCCGGTCGCGACGGTCGCCATCTTCATCTTCGCCGCGAGGTCGCGGAGCTGCGGGAGAATGCGCGCCTGCACGTCGAGGTGCGCGTTCTGCAGCTCGACGTAGACGTTGTCGTGGCCGAAGACCTGGTTCAGGTGATCGAGCTCGCCCTCGGCGTCGTTGGGGCGGCTCTCCTCGAGCGCCTTACACACCCTGCCGCTCAGGCAGCCGGACAGCGCGATCAGGCCGGCCTTGTGCGTCTCGAGGAGCTCCCAGTCGACGCGCGGCTTGTAGTAGTAGCCCTCCAGGTAGCCGAGCGACGACAGCTTGATCAGGTTCGAGTAGCCCTCGTTGTCGGCGGCAAGGAGCGTCAGGTGGGCGTTGCCCTTCTCGTGTGCCTTGCGGTTGCCGGCGACGTAGACCTCGCAGCCGATCACGGGCTTGACGCCGGTGCCGCGCGTCGCCTTCCAGAGCTGGACGGCGCCTGCCATCGAGCCGTGGTCGGTGAGGCTGACCGACGGCATCTCGAGCTCTGCAGCGCGCGCGACGAGGTCGGGAACCCGGCACGCACCGTCGAGGATCGAGTACTCGGAGTGGACGTGCAGGTGGACGAATTCAGCTGTCTTTGAAGCCGTGGCCATCGCGGAGGGTCATAGTACGCCGGGTCTCGGCGGGCACCCGAAACCGCGCCACGCGGAGTCCGCTCGGAGCGGCAGATCAGCTGTCGAGCGGCACCGCAGGATCCGGAGCGCTCCGCGCGGCGCCTGCGCTCGCGACGACGACGCGCACGATCGCGACCACTTGCAGGG
>JACDGR010000299.1 GCA_013821525.1 Actinomycetota bacterium | reverse complement strand
CCCGAACGACGAGGCCCTTGTCCTCGGCAAGCTCGACCCACGGAGCAACACCCCCGTCGTGGTCGAGTTGCGTTGTCAGGATCTCGTCGCCGGCGACGAAGTCCCTGCCCGCGGCGCGGGAGATCGCGAAGTCGAGCGTCGTCATGTTCATGCCGAATGAGATCTCATCGGCGCTGCAGCCGAGGAACGCGCCCGCATCGGCCTTGGCGCGAGCGAGGATCGCCTCGACAGCACGTCCGGTTGCATACGGCGCACCCAGGTTCGCCGACGCCTCCTTGAGCGCGTTCGCGATCGCCTGGCCGACCTCGTCCGGCACCTGAGTACCGCCGGGAGCGTCGAAGAACGCGAAGCCGGAGCGGAGCGAGGAGAAGCGCTCCCGCGCCGCCTCGGGGGTAAACGTTGTCGTGGTCATTCGTCCTCTCCATTCAGGATGCGGCTGAAGACCGCACTGTCGATGTTGCCGCCGGACACGATGCAGACGATCTTCCGTGCTCCCTCGATGCGCCCCGAGACAGCCGCTGCCGTCGCAAGCGCACCCGCGCCCTCCGCGATCACGCGCAACCGCCCTGCAATCAACCGAACGGCCGCGGCGGTCTCGGCCGTCGGGATTGCGAACGCACCGTCGAGCAGCTGCGACGCATGCGCCCACACGTCCGGCAGCAGCGCTCGGCTGCCCGAGCCGTCGACGAACGACGGCACGTATTCGACCGTGGTCGGAGTGCCACCCGCGGCGAGCGTCGCCGTGACCGGCGCGCCGGTTGCGGGCTCAGCGCCGTAGACCTTCACTTTGGGGCGATGCGCCTTGACGGCACTCGCGATCCCCGTCAGCAGCCCGCCGCCGCCATAGGGCACGACGATCGCGTCGAAGTCGGAGAGCTGCTCGAGCAGCTCGAGACCGATCGTCCCGTTGCCCGCCATCACTCGCCGGTCGGCGACGGGATGGACGAACATCCCGCCCTCGCCCTCGAACCGGCCTTCGAGGAGCGTGTTCCACCAGGCGTCGTACGGCACCTTGATCACGCGCCCGCCCAGACGCGCGATCGCAGACAGCTTCGCCTCGGGCGCGTGATCCGGAACGACGATCGTCGCTGGGACGCCGCGCAGCCGCGCCGCGAGCGCGACACCCTGCGCCATGTTGCCGGCGCTCGCGGTAAGCACGCCGCCACGCAGCTCGTCGTCGGTCGCCTGCAGCACCGCGCTGCCGGCGCCGCGAATCTTGAAGGAGTTGACCGGCTGCAGCGTCTCGAGCTTCAGATAGAGCTCGACGTCCGTGTCGGCCTGCAGCCGCACGAGGGGCGTCACGATCGCAACGTCCGCGATCGCAGCGCGCGCGCGGTTGATCTCAGCGAGCTCGATCACAGTGCCGCAACCGTCCCGACGCCTTCCGCCTCGGCGCGGCGGAGTACATGCTCCGCTGCGGCCAGGTCTTCGACAGCGAGACCGAGCGACTTGAAGATCGTCAGCTCCTCCTCCGATGTCCGTCCGGCAACCGAGCCGATCAGCACCTCTCCGAGCTCGCCCTTGATCGCAGCCGGCGTCAGCGCTCCCTCGCGGAGCGGGAAGAGATAGTCGCCGGCCTCGTTGACCGTCGACTCGCGGCGGTCGACGAACAGCGAACCCGCCACCATCGTCGCGGTGTCGAGTTCGCGCGTGGTCGGGATGCTGGAGCCGACCGCGTTGACATGAGCACCTCTCTTCAGCCAATCGCGCTGCAGCACCGGCTCGGGCGACGAGGTGACGGTGACGACGACGTCGGCGTCGCGCACTGCCTCCTCGGCGCTGGCCGCCTCCTCGACGCCGTCGAATGCCGCCGCGCGACCCGGCGTGCGGCTCCACATGACGACGTGCTCGAAATCGCGCACTGCGCGCATCGCTTCGAGGTGCGCGCCCGCCTGAAATCCGGCGCCGAGGATCGCGAGCGTTCGAGCGTCCTCGCGCGCGAGCAGGCGGGTCGCGACGCCCGACACCGCGGCTGTCCGGACGGCGGTGATCGCGCTGGCGCTCATGATCGCGCGGGTCTCGCCGGTCTCGCCGTCGAACAGCGCGACGAAGCCCTGATGCGGATCGAGACCGCGCGCGGAGTTGCCGGGGAAGATGGCAACGGTCTTCAGCGCATAGACGGGCGCACTGCCCCCGCGGTGCGCCGGCATCAAGCCCAGCAGGCTCTTCTCGCCCGGCGGCCGGACGACGAAGCGCAGCGGGTTGTGCACCTCACCGCGCGCAAGCGCCTCCAGCGCGCCTGCCATCACCTCGATGCACTCGCCCATCGGCAGCAAGCGCCGCACGTCTTGCTCGTCGAGAATGCGCACGCTCACGGGAACAACCCTCCGATCAGTTGATGGTCGTCGTAGGAGAGATCGAGCGACGGCGCGACAAGCACCGGCTCCAGGTGCTCCGGCCGTCCGGGCCCGCAGACCGCGCCCGAGACGCCGGGATGGGAGAGCACCCACGCGAACGCGAGCGTCGTCATCTCGACGTCGCGCTCGTCAGCGAGCTCCGCGAGGCGCTCCAGCCCGTCGTAGACCCCATCGTCGACGAGCCGCTCGTAGGGGCCGGGGCGCTGCGTCATCCGTGACCCGGCCGGGAACGCCTCGCCGCGCCGGTACTTCCCGGTCAGCCAGCCGCCCGAGAGCGGCCCGTACGGGACGTAGGCGATGCCGCGCTCTGCGCAGAGCGGCAGCACGTCGCGCTCGTCGGCGCGGTCGAGCAGCGAGAACGAGTTCTGCAAGAGCGCAGGCTGCCCGCCGGCGAGCGCCTCGCAAATTCCCGTGGCGTCGTAGTTGCTGAGCCCCCAGGCGCCGATCAGCCCTTCGGCGCGCAGCTGCTCGAACGTCGCGACGGTGTCGGCGAGCGGCGTCTCAGGGTCGGGCTCGTGCGCGAGGTAGAGGTCGATGCGATCGACGCCGAGCCGCTCCAGGCTTCCCTCGAGCTGGCGGCGAATGCGATCGGGCGCGAGCCCCGTGTCGCCCGCCTCCCCGCGCGTCGAATGAAAGACCTTGGTCGTCAGCACGAGCCCGTCTGGTTGACGATCTGCGCGCCAGCACCCGATGAACGTCTCGCTGCGGCCGCCGCCGTACGCGTCCGCGGTGTCGAACCAGCGGAGACCGGCCGACCAGGCGCGATCCATGATCGCGAAGGCAGTTGCTTCGGCGATCCCCTGGCCGAAGAACTCCGGCGACGAGCCGATGCCGCCGAAGTTGCCACATCCCAGTGCAAGCCCGGTGAAGCTCACTCGGGTGGGTTCAGCTCGGTCAGCTCGTTCCGGAGATCCCACAGCTCCGGGAAGAACGACTTGTGGATCAGCCGCCCCATCACCTCGACGGGCGTGCCCTGGGTGCCGACGACACCGGCTCCGATCACGCGCTGCACGACCTTGAAGTGGCGCACGCGCCAGACGATCACGCGCTCGTCCAGCTCGATCAGCTGCTCGGCGAGCTGGTAGAGCTGCTCGAACTCGCGGCCGCGCGTGTAGACCTCGACGAGCGAGAGCCCCGCCCGCTCGCGCGCAGCGTGGAACGCGGCTCCGAGCGGCGGCGTGACCCGGCGAATCTCACGGAAGCCGGGCGAGTCGAAGCCGCTGCCGTGCCCGAGCGCCTTGCGCACGAACGTGTACTCCCACGGCGACATGTGCTCGAGCATGTCGAGCGCCTGCGTGACGAGCTTCAGGCAGTCGTTCGCGCGTCGCAGCAGCCGGTTCGCGGCGGCGAGCTCGTCGCTCCCTACGAGCCTCGCGGCCTCCTCGATCTCATTCCACGCCAGCTTCAGCCACAGCTCCGAGGACTGGTGCACCGTCTGGAAGAGCAGCTCGTCGCGGTGCACCCATTCGTCGGCGTCTTTCTGCAGCGCGAGCAGATCTTCCGTGCGCAGGTACCGCTCGTAGTCACTCGGCGCCGAGCCCGGTAGGACAGGCTTCGAGAGCCCCGGGCCTTCGTCGCTCACGGCCGCGCCTCTGTTCCGTCGAAGATCTTCATCGGCAGATCGGCGAGCGGCACCCCGCCGTCGTCGGTCACGAGCCAGGTGTCCTGCATGTAGAGACAGGCCTGCCCGTCGTCCGAGATCACGTGGGGGTGCATCGACAGCACCATGCCGCTGCGCAGCACGGTGTCGATCCCCTCGCCGATCTTCGGGAACTCGATCATCGTCATGCCGATCGAGTGGCCCGTGACATGACCAAGCGCCCAGCCGCGATCGGTGAAGCCTTTCGAGACCGCACGATGGGCGTCGTGGGCGGTCGTACCGTCGTGCAGAATCTTGCGCGCCGCAGCGTAGTACTCGTCGTAGGCCTCGAGCATTCGTTGTGACTCGGCGCTCGGCGTACCTGGGCAGATCGCGCGTGACACCTCGACCCAGTGCCCACCCGGGCCGGCGACCTCGAGCGACGGCAACACCATGTCGGTCTCCCGCACGCGGCGCGAGCCCGCGATCTTGAACTCGGGCAGCGCCGCGCCATCCTCGCCGACGAGCACCATGTCCATCGTCGAGCGGCCGCAGCCCTGAGCGACGAAG
>JACDGR010000298.1 GCA_013821525.1 Actinomycetota bacterium | reverse complement strand
CGTCGAGTCGATGTCCGACCTGGCAGGCACGACTGTCGCCAGCGTCTATCCGAATCTCGCTCGGCAGCTATTGCCGGTCGACGTGACGCTCGTCGACGTCACAGGTTCCGTCGAGATTGCACCTCGGCTCGGCCTGGCCGACGCCATCGTCGACCTCGTCTCCTCAGGAAACACGTTGCGCACGAACGGATTGCGGTCGCTCGGCGTGCTGCTCGAGAGCCAGGCGGTCCTGATCGCGCGCGACGAAGACGTCGCCGCCCCCTTCGCTGCGATGCTGCGAGCCGTCGTCGAGGCGCGCGGCCACCGCTACCTGATGCTGAACGCGCCGGAGGCTGCGCTGCCCGCGATTTCCCAACTCGTCAGCCCACGCGTGCCGAGCGTGCTGCCGCTCGCCGAGGAGGGCATGGTCGCCGTGCACGCACTCGTTCCGGCCAAGGAAGTGTGGCGGCTGCTGCCCGAGCTGGAGGCGCTCGGCGCGTCGTCGATCCTGATCGTCCCCGTCGAGCGGATGGCGGCATGAGCATCCTCTCCGACGTCAAGGCCGAAGGGATGGACGCGGTCGACCGCTGGGCGCTCGAGCTCGACGGCATCGCGCCCACACGCGCGATCCCGGACGCGGAGGGCCTGCCGCAGGAGGCGCTCCTGCAACTCGCCGATCGCGTGCGTCGCTGGCACGAGGCTCAACGGCCGCAGGTCGTTCAGCTGGAGGTCGAGCCCGGCGTCAGCCTCGAGCGGCACTGGCTACCGCTCGACACGGTTGGCGTGTACGTGCCGCGCAACCTGATCTCGACGCTCGTGATGTGCGTTGTCCCTGCGCAGGCTGCGGGCGTGCGGCGCATCGTCGTCTGCACCCCGCCGGAAGGCGCGGGGATGATCGCCGCTGCCGCAGAGCTCCTCGGCATCGAGGAGATCTGGGCGATCGGCGGCGCACAGGCGATCGGCTTTCTCGCGTACGTCGAGCGTGTGCACAAGATCGTCGGCCCGGGAAACGCCTGGGTGAACGACGCGAAGCTCGAGGTCTCGCGGGATGTGCCGATCGATCTGCCAGGCGGCCCGTCGGAGGTCGTCGTGCTCGGTGACGGCGACCCGCGACTCGTCGAGCTCGAGCTCGCGGCGCAGCGAGAGCATGGTCACGAGGCGGTCTGCCGTCAGGTCGACACGCTGGCAGAGGCTGAGGCGATCGCTCCGGAGCACCTCGTGCTGCTCGGTGACGCCGAGACGCTCGCCGGCGACGTGCGAAACGCGGGCACGGTTTTCGTCGGCCCGCACTCGCCGGTCGCGGCCGGCGACTACGCGACGGGCGGCAACCATGTACTGCCGACAGGCGGCTGGGCGCGCTCGGTGGGCGGCCTCGGGATCGAGACGTTCATGAAGCCGATCACGGTGCAAAGGCTGACCGCAGATGGCCTCGCGCTGATTCGCCCGACGGTCGAAGCGCTCGCCGCCGCTGAGGGCATGCCCGCGCACGCAGCGGCGGTGCAGCGGTGATGCGCGCGCTCGCGCCCGAGTTTCGGCCCTACAGGTGGGCGATGCCGACCGACGAGGTCGCGCGCCTTGCCGGCATCGACCCGTCGCAGGTGCTTCGCTTCGACCAGAACACTCCGGCGTTGCCGCTCCCGTCGACGCGGCCGGGTGCGATCGCGCCCGCGCTCGCGCGCATCAGCGGGTATCCGGCCGGCGGCTACCGCGCGCTCCGGTCGGCGATCGCGAAATACGCCGAGGTCGAGCCCGAGAACATCGTCCTCGGCGCGGGTGCCGACGATCTGATCCTCCTCTGCGCGCGCGCCTACGCCGGCCCGGGTGACACGATCGTTGTTCCGGAGGGGCCGACGTATCCGCTCTACCGGAACGCGGCGCAGCTTGCGGGCGCGCAGGTGGCCACTCAGCACGCGGACGCGGTGTTGACGTTCGCCTGCCGCCCGAACAATCCGACCGGCGCGCTCGGGCCGCTGCCGGAGGCGCGCCCGCTCGTCGTCGACGAGGCGTATTTCGAGTACAGCGGCGAGACCGCCGTGCCGCTGATCGATGACGGGGTGATCGTCCTACGGACGTTCTCGAAGCTGTTTGCGCTCGCCGGCGCGCGCATCGGTTACGCGATCGCTGGGCGCGAGATCGCCGACGAGTTGAATTCGCGTCAGGCGCCGGCGCCGGTCTCGACGGTCTCCGCAGCGCTGGCGCTTGCCGCGCTCGTAGATCCGCCGGACGCCAACCCGGTGATCGAGGAGCGCGCGCGCCTTGCCGCGCTGCTCCGCGCGCTCGGCCTGCCGCCCGAGCCGTCGCACGCGAATTTCCTCTACGTGCCGGTCGACTACGGGATCGCGCTCGGTGACGCGCTGCTACGGCAAGGGATCGTCGTCCGCGCGTATCCAGAGGCGATTCGCGTCTCGGTGCTCGACGAGACCGACGACGACGCGCTCGTCTCGGCGCTCGCACGCGTGCTCGACCGCCCGCCGCCCGTGCCGGCGAGCGGCGGCCGCCAGGCCCGCGTCCTGCGCGCGACGGCGGAGACTCGCCTCTCGGTGCGGCTCGCGCTCGATGGGGCGAGCCGCGTCCACGTCGGCACGGGCGCCGGGCTCTACGACCACTTCCTGGAGCAGCTCGCGTTCCATGCCGGGTTCGACCTGACGCTCGTCGGAGCCGGCGACCTGGAGACCGGCGAGCACCATACGGCGGAGGATGCAGCGCTGGCGTTCGGGCAGGCATTGGACGAGGCACTCGGCGACCGGCGCGGGATTGCGCGCTACGGCGATGCAGTCGTACCGATGGATGACGCGCTCGCGCGCGCGGCGGTCGATCTCGGCGGCCGCGCGCACGCGGAGGTAAAGCTCGAGCACGACCCAGCGATGGCGACGCACATGCTCGCGAGCATCGCGCAGGCAGCGCGGACGTCGATCCACGTCGAGTCGGCGGGCCGCGACGCCCATCACGTTGCCGAAGCGGCGTTCAAGGCGGTCGGGCGCGCGTTGCGAGTCGCCGTCCGCAGCGATGGCGCAGGGTTACCTTCGACAAAAGGGCTGCTGTGAGATTCGCGATCTGCGAGTACGGCGCGGGAAATGTGCGCTCAGTCGAGCTCGCGTTCACTCGACTCGGCGCGACGCGAACCGACGACGTGCGTGTCGCCGACCTCGCGATCCTGCCCGGCGTCGGCTCGGCGCGCGCCGCGATGGCGGGGCTCCGTTCGCGCGGACACGACGTTGCGCTGCGGGAGCGCGTCGTGGCGGGACGCCCGGTGTTCGGGATCTGCCTGGGGCTGCAGCTCGCCCTCGACTGGACTGCCGAGGATGACGGCGTCGACGGACTCGGGCTCCTGCGCGGACGCTCGCTACGTCTCAAAGAGGGGCGCGTCCCGCGTATGGGATGGGCAGAGGTCGACGACCGGGGCGCCTTCTACTTCGCGCACTCCTACGCCGCCTCGACGCCCGCCGCGAGCGCGTGGTCGGAAGGCGTGGTCGCCGAGGTTCGCGCCGGTTCGTTCCTCGGCTGTCAGTTCCATCCGGAGAAGAGTGGCGAGGTCGGTGCGCGGTATCTCGCCGGCGTGCTCGAGGAGGCGCGATCCCTCTCCCTCGCCTGATCCCGTGTCTCGACGTTGCTGCCGGACGTGTCGTCAAGGGCGTGCGCTTCCAGGAGCTGCGCGACGTCGGCGACCCGGTCGAGCTCGGCGCCGCGTATTCGCATGCAGGCGCTGACGAGCTTGTGTTCCTCGATGTCAAGGCGACGCTCGAAGGTCGTGCGGCCCTGGTCGGCCTCGTGCAACGCGTCTCGGAGCGGCTCGCCATCCCGTTCACCGTTGGCGGTGGAGTCCGTTCGGTCGCCGACGCGGATCAGTTGCTGGCCGCAGGCGCAGACAAGGTCGCGGTCAATTCCGCTGCGCTCGATCGGCCGACGCTGGTCACCGAGCTCGCACAGCAGCTGGGCACCCAGGCGGTCGTCGTTGCGATCGACGCCGAAGGCGGCCGGGTGCGGTCGCGTGCGGGGACGACGGAGACAGCGCGGACGGCGGTCGACTGGGCACGTGAGGCCGAAAGCAGAGGGGCAGGGGAGATCTTGCTGACCTCGATCGATGCTGACGGCACGCGCGCCGGCTACGACCTCGAGCTGACTCGATCGGTTTCGGCAGCGGTCGGCGTGCCGGTGATCGCTTCGGGTGGTGCCGGTGGGGCTGAGCACGTGGCCGAGGCGCTCCAGGTCGCACAGGCGGCGCTCCTCGCGTCGATCCTGCACGAGGATCCCGACCGGCTCACGTCGCTGCGCGCGGAGTTGCACGCGCTCGGTGTGCCGGTGCGACGCGTCGAGGTGCTCCATGGAGCTTAGGCCCGCGATAGTGCAGGACTCGGCGAGTGGGCGGGTGCTGATGCTCGCATGGATGGACGACGAGGCCGAGCGTTTGACGCGCGAGACGGGCGAGGCGTGGTTCTGGTCGCGCTCGCGCGCGAGCCTGTGGCGCAAGGGCGAGACGTCGGGGAACACGCTCGCCGTCGAAGAGGTGCGCGACGACTGCGACGGCGACGCGCTG
>JACDGR010000297.1 GCA_013821525.1 Actinomycetota bacterium | reverse complement strand
GGCTCGGCGACATCCACGTCGCCCGTGGCGACTTCGGCTGCCGGCTCCGCCGGCTCGGATGCATCGGACTCGGCGTCCGACGCGCTCGCGACGGCAGGCTCGAGCGGCGGTGCGGCGTCGGCGGTCTCCGCAAAGACGTCCTCCGAGAGGTCGATCGCGGGCCGCAGATGCACGGACTCGCCGCCGTCGGCACGCGGCTGCACCTCGTCGGTGTCCTCGACGCGCTTGAGGCTCAGCGAGAGCCGGCGGCGCTCGCCGTCGACCTCGATGATCTTGACGTTCACGGGCTGGCCCTGCGACACGACCTCGCGCGGGTTCTCGACGTGGTGCTGGGCGAGCTCGGAGATATGTACGAGGCCCTCGACACCCGGCAGGATCTCGACGAAGGCGCCGAACGTGACGACCTTCGTGACCCGGCCTTCGACCACATCATCCTCGTGGTACTTCTCGATCACCTGCTGCCAGGGATCGCTCTGCGTCTGCTTGAGTCCGAGGGAGATGCGCTGACGGTCGCGATCGATGTCGAGCACCTTGACCTCGACCGTCTGGCCGATGTCGAGCACCTCGGACGGGTGGTTGACGTGCGACCACGAGAGCTCGGAGATGTGAATCAGCCCGTCCATGCCGTTCAGGTCGACGAACGCGCCGAAGTCGACGATGTTCGAGATCTGACCTTCGACGACGTCTCCCGGTTGCAGCTTGTCGAGAATCTGCTGGCGCTGATCCTTGCGCTCCTCCTCGAGCACGGCGCGGCGGGAGAGCACCACGTTGTTGCGCGAGCGATTGAGCTCGATCACCTTCGCGCGCAACTCCTGGCCGAGGAACTCATCGAGGTCCTGAACGCGACGGATGTCGACGAGCGACGCCGGCAGGAAGCCGCGCACGCCGAGGTCGAGGATCAGGCCGCCCTTGACGACTTCGATCACGCGACCGTTGACCGGCTCGCCGGACTCGGCAGCATTCTCGATGTTCTTCCATGCAAGCTCGAACCGCGCGCGCTTCTTCGAGAGGATCAGACGGCCTTCGGCGTCTTCCTTCGTGAGCACCAGCGCGTCGATCTCGTCACCGAGCGACACCTCGTCGGCCGGGTTGACCGACCGCCGGATCGAGAGCTCCGAGACCGGGATGACGCCCTCCGACTTGTACCCGATGTCGACGAGGACTTCGTCCTTGTCGACGCGCACGACCGTGCCGTGCACAACCTGCCCCTCGTTGATCTCGGGGAAGGTCGAGTCGTAGTCGGGAATCAGCTCGCCGTCAGGGCCTTCGACCCAGACGCCGGGTTCCCGCTCCATGATGAGATCGTTCGTAGCCAAAGCGGCCGGGAAGTATAGCCACGTCGGGAGAGACGTCGGAATCTGACGCCTCCCCCGCCGTGGACACGGTCTCAGCCAGTCCGCGTGAAGCGATTCTGCGGCCGGGACTGGGCGGCAGCCAGCGACGCAGGACTGCCACATCCTCGAATCGGAAGTGTCACGACGGCGCTGGAAGCCTGGAGCGATCAGGGGTTGGCGCACCGGCCGCGCGGGGCACGGCCGGCGGCAGCCTCCGTGACCGAAGTGCAACGCTCGCGAGGAAGCGAGCGAGTCGCGGCGCGGGCGATCAGGACTTGGCGTCGGCCCAGTTGTCGCCGACGCCGACGTCGACCGCGAGCGGTGGGTCGAGGTCGTAGGCGCCGCACATCTCGGCCCGGACGAGCTCTCGCACCTGCGAGACCTCGGCGTCCGGCACCTCGAGCAGTAGCTCGTCGTGGACCTGCAGGACGAGGCGTGCGCCTCTCCCCTCGTCGCGCAGCCTCTTGGCGATCCGGATCATCGCCACCTTGATGATGTCCGCGTTCGAGCCCTGCATGACGAAGTTGACGGCAACGCGCTCGCCGAAGCCGCGCGTCTGGCGGTTTGACGCACGGATCTCCGGCACCGGCCGCCGCCGGCCGAGCAGCGAGGTGACGTAGCCGTCCTGGCCTGCCTGCTCGATCGTGCGCGCGATGAAGTCCTGGACGTGCGGGAACCGCGCGAGGTAGGCGTCGATGTACCGCTGCGCCTCGTCGCGTGGAATCTCGAGGTTCTCCGAGAGCCCGTACGCGGAGATGCCGTAGACGATCCCGAAATTGATCATCTTCGCGATCGATCGCTGCCCCGACGTGAGCTTCGCAGGGTCGACGCCGAGCACCTCCGCCGCCGTCGCCGTATGGATGTCCTCGCCGCGCTCGAACGCCTCGCGCAGCTTCGGCTCGCCCGACACGTGAGCGAGAATCCGCAGCTCGATCTGCGAGTAGTCCGCGGAGAGGAGCCGATGCCCCTCCTCCGCGATGAACGCCGAGCGAATCTCGCGCCCTAGATCCGTGCGGATCGGAATCGACTGCAGGTTCGGATCCGACGTCGAAAGGCGCCCGGTCGCGGCGACGGTCTGGTTGAGCGTCGTGTGCAGCCGCCCGTCGCGATCGGAGATCAGCGACGGCAACGGGCCGAGGTAGGTGTTCAGCAGCTTCGACAGCTCCCGCCACTCCTCGAGCACCGGCACGAGCTCGTGCTCGTCCCGAATCGAGCGCAGCACCTTCGCATCGGTCGAGTAGCCCGTCTTTCCCTTGCGACCCGCCGTCAGCCCCAGCTGTTCGAAGAGCACCCGGCCGACCTGCTGCGTCGAGCCGATCATGAACTCCTCGCCCGCCAGCTCGTACGCCTTGGTCTCGAGCTCCTCGACGCGATCCGCGAGGCGCGCGGTGATCTCCCCCATCCGGTACGTGTCGATCTTGACGCCTGCCTGCTCCATCTGGGCGAGCACGGCCGACAGCGGCAGCTCGACGGTGCGATAGAGATCGGTGAGGTTGCGCTCCTCGAGACGCTCGAGCAGCTTTCCGATCAGGCGCCTCGGTGTCTCGGCCCGGCGAACGAGCGCGATCGTCTCCTCCTCCGCCTCCGGGGTCGGCACGAGCTCGACTCCGTACTCGGCCGCAAGGTCATCGAGCAGGTACGCCGAGCGGCCGGGATCGATGAGATACGCCGCGAGCAGCGTGTCCTCGCGCGCGTCGACGCCGATCGCCTTCGCGTCGTGCACGATCAAGTCGCAGTCGACGATCAGCGGCGGCACGCCGATCACGACCTCGTCGCCGGTCGCGACCGCAGCACGCTCCCCGTCGACTGCGTAGCCGACGACGCCGCGCAGGTCGAGCTCGCCTTCACGCCACGGCACCTCGATCCCGGTCACCTGCATCGGCGCAGACGGCACGGCGGCGTCGAGCTCGTCGACGCGGTTCAAGAGATTGCGGAACTCGAAGCGCCGGAAGATCTCCTTCAGCTCGGCGCGGTCTGGCGGGTTGAGCACGAGCGCCGCCGGGTCGCAGTCGATGTCGAGGTCGCGGCGCATCGTCGCGAGATCCTTCGAGACGCGCGCGATCTCAGCGTGCTCGGTGATGTTGCGCGAGCGAGCGGGCGAGAGCTCGCCGGCGTGCTCGATCACTGCCTCGAGCGACCCGTACTGGGCGATCAGCTGTCCCGCGGTCTTATCGCCGATGCCGGGAACGCCAGGGATGTTGTCGCTCGTGTCGCCCTTGAGGCCGATGAAGTCGGGCACCTGCTCCGGCGTGACGCCGTAGCGCGCCTCGACGCGTTCGGGCGTGTAGACGTTCACGTCGGCGACTCCACGCGGCGTCATCATCAGGCAGATGTTCGCGCTGCACAATTGGAACGCGTCACGGTCGGTCGAGACCACGCAGGTCTTGATCCCCTCGGTGTCGGCGCGCGTCGCGAGCGTTGCGATCACGTCGTCTGCCTCCCACCCCTCGAACTCGAGGTTGCGGTAGCCGAAGGCCTCGACGATCGGGCGGAAGTGCGGGAACTGCTCGCGCAGCAGATCCGGCATCGGCTTGCGGCCCTCCTTGTAGACCACGTCGGCCGCCTCGGCCGCCGCCTTCCGATGCACGGGACGCGAGTCCCACGCGACGGCCACGCCCTTCGGCCGGTAGTCCGCGAGCAGCTTGAAGAGCATGTTCGTGAAGCCGAGCAGCGCGTTCGTCGGCTGGCCGTCCGTCGTCACGAGCTCCTCAGGCAGCGCGAAGAACGCGCGGTAGGCGAGGTTGTTGCCGTCGACGATGAAGAGATCCGACTCGCGCGCGGGCGCGTCGTCGAGATCGAGCTCGGCTCCGGTCAGGGTTTTTGGCACAGCGCCACGGTATCGTCCGTGGCCCGTGCCGACGCTCGAGATTCACCCATTTTCGGATGACTTCCGGACCGAGGCGGCAGCGCTGCTCGCTAGCCGCCATCGGCGCCACAGGGCCGCGGAGCCGCTGCTCGCAGACGTCGACGATTTCGCGGCGCATGTACCCGCCGGGGACGGTGCTGTCGCGACCCGAGGCGGCGAGGTCGTCGCCTACGTGATCGCGACGGTCGGCGACGAGCGCGCCGAGGTCGGCTTCGCCGGCATGGCCGCGTCCGAGCCGGAGGCGCTCCGCGACGTCTACGCGCAGCTCGCGGCCGCCTGGCCTCGACGACACAGCGTCATGGTCCCCGCATCCGACGCTGCACTG
>JACDGR010000296.1 GCA_013821525.1 Actinomycetota bacterium | reverse complement strand
GGTTCGGGGTCTCCCCTCGGGCGTACCCACGCACGAACGGCGTCACGACCGCGCGGCGAAACTCCTCGCGCAGGTCAAGCGTGACGTGCGGCACGCCACGGCGGTGACACGTCTCGCGAGCCGCGATCACCGCACTCGGCGAGCAACAAGCCCGCTCCGAATCGGGGCCTGCAGGATCGAGCCAGAGCCGCAACGTGACACCGACGGGCTGCGGGCCCGCCTTCAGGAGCGCGACCGCGCTGTCGACTCCACCGCTCATCGCAACCGCGACCCGCTGCGCATGCCGCTCAGCGCGCACCGCAGGGCCGATCGCGTTCGCGAGGGCGTCGACGGGAAGCGTCTCGCCGCCGACCGCGGCAGCCTCGAGCAGGCTCAGACCACACAGGCTCTCGGCGAGCCCCGCAGCGTCGGCATCGACGATCGTGCCGTCCTCGACGGTCAGCCGAACGGCGGCGTAGTCCGTGCCGCGTGCCGAGTCGCCAAGGAGCTGCTCCATCACGCGGCCAGGGTACTGCGCTGGAGCGGCACGCCAGAAAAGGCGGAGGGAGCCGAAGCTCCCCCCGAGTGCTCCGACTCCGCCGATCTAGCCGCGTCCGTGTGAACCTGGACAAGCCAGGTGGGTGCCGTGCGAATCATCGGTCCAACGTGCTCCTAGATTCGACTCGGGCTCCCTTTCACATGGTCTGGTTCTACATGGATACGCGACACACGAACGGTGTCGAGCACAGGCGGCAGAGTAGCCGCGATCGGTCGGCTCAGCGAGTGCGCGCGTAGGACCAGTGGATGAGCTGGACGTTGCGCAGACCGAGCCGGCGTGCGAGCGCATCGGTGAGATCGAACTGCCGCCCTAGCTCGTACGGGCCTCGGTCGACTACCTGCGTCAGCACCGTCGCGCCACCGTAGGTGATAAAGATGCGCGCGCCACACGGCAACGTCGGATGGGCGACGCCTTCGGTGTCATCGCGCAACACGCCACCACACGCCGTCCGACGCCCGAAGGCGGCGGGACCGCTCGATCCTGCGAGCGCGGTGTACGAACCCACGGGCTGCGGGGCATCGGATTTCGAGTGGCGGGTCTGCGCGGTGAACGCGAGCGCCGCGATCGCGGCGAGCAGCGCCAGGGCCGCGAGCGCGAGCTCGCGGACTGCGAGCCTCGGCCTCACGAGTCGAGGCCGGGGAGCGCCCGAGGTCCGTCAGGGCGCGACGGCACCTCGATCGCCTCGGGTTCTTCTCCACCCCTGCGTCCGAAGCGCCGTCGGGGCGGCGGATCGGCGAGCGGGTCGAGGTGATACCGCGCGATACCTCCGACCGACTCCCGCAGTGCCACCGGAACTGCCGGCGGATCCGGTTGCGATTGCGGCTCGGCCGGCGACTCGTCCACGGGCTCGGGCAGCGGCACGGGCTCTGGCTCCAGCTCGGGCGCTTCTGGCTCGGCCGCCTCGACCGGTGTGGGGATCGGCTCGCCCGGCAACGACGGAACATCCCACCGGTCGACGATCTCGGGCTCCGGCTCGTGCGGATGGACAGGTTGGGGCTGGAGCGGCTCCGCCTCGACGACGGCAGGCTCAGCCGCCGCAGCTTCGACGGGCACAGCTTCGACCGGCACAGCTTCGACCGGCACAGCTTCGACCGGCACAGCTTCGACCGGCGCGGCTTCGACAGGCGCCACCTCGTCCTCGGACTCGACCGGCTCGTCTCCCTCCTCGGACTCGGCCGCTTGCGGTTCTGCGACCGGCCACCCGCCCAACATCTCCTCGCGCAGCGCCGCAGTGGCGATCCACGTCGGCGCCTCATCCCGCTGTGCCTGATAGCCACGAGCCTCGGGATAACCGGCGGCGACCTGTTCGAGCGGCTGGGCAGGAGGCAGGTTGATCTGCGGCACGTAGTAGCGCGGCGGCAGGCCCGCGCCGTAGTGCGGCTCGCCGCGCCAGGCCGCCCATTCGATCACCGCGACGATCACCCAGCCGAGCAGCATGACCCCGGCGATCTCGAGCGCCTCCAGCCGCGCGAGTGCGAGCCCGACCGCGAGGGCGCCCAAAAAGAGAACCTCGAGCGCGAACCTCGAACCGCGACGATCAGACATTGCAGCTTCTTTCGACTACGAGTCGTCCTCGCCCTGCTCCGGCGAGGCTTGCCCTGTGGATTCCCGAGGAAGCGCTTTGATTCCGAGCTCACGGAGAACGGCGTCCGGCATCGATGTCGGCGCTCCGGTGAGCGGGTCGGAGCCGCTCGAGACCTTCGGAAACGCGATCACTTGCCGGATATCGGGCTCGCCCGCGATCAGCGCGACGAATCGGTCGATGCCCATCGCGAACCCGCCGTGCGGTGGCGCACCCATCGCGAGCGCCTCGAGCAGGTAGCCGAATTTCGACGTCGACTCCTCTTTCGTCAAACCGATCGTGCGAAAGACCTGCTCCTGTAGCGCGACGTCGTGGATCCGGATCGAGCCGGAGCCGAGCTCCCAGCCGTTCCAGATCAGGTCGTAGTGCTGGCCGCGCACCGCTGCCGGATTCGCCTCGTCCCACGCTTCGTGGCCCTCAATCGGCGCGGTGAACGCGTGGTGCATGAACGTCCACTCACCGGTCTCCTCGTCCTGCTCGAACAGCGGGAAGTCGAGCACCCAATGGAAGACGTTCCTGCCGGCTTCGATCAGCCCGAGCGCGCGGCCGACATGCAGGCGGAGCAGACCGAGCACGCGCGCCACTGACGCTTCGTCGCCTGCGCCGAAGAGCACGGTCGAGCCGGGCGGCGCTGCGAACGCGGCCAGCTCCGGCTCCGAGAGGAACTTGGCGATCGGCGAGCGAAACTCGCCGCTTTCATCGACGACCAGATACGCGAGCCCTTTCGCACCCCATTCCTTCGCGAGCTCCTCGAGGCGGCCGAGCTCTGCGCGCGAGAACGCCTTCGGCGCGGTGAACGAACGGACTGCAGCCGCGCCGCCGAACACACCGAACTCCGAGCCGCGCGTGACCTCGGTGCGATCTTCGATCTCCATGCCGAAGCGGAGGTCGGGCTTGTCGGAGCCGTACTTCGCCATCGCCTCCTCGTAGCCAATCCGCGGGAACGGCCGAGACGGCGCCTCGCGTCCGAGCACCTCGAACGCCGAGACGACCGCTGCCTCCATCACGTCGAGCACGTCCTCGCGCTCGGCGAAGGCGAGCTCGAGGTCGAGCTGTCGAAACTCGAACTGGCGATCCGCCCGCAGATCCTCGTCGCGCCAACACGTGGCGATCTGGTAGTAGCGGTCGATCCCTCCGACCATGCAGAGCTGCTTGAAAAGCTGCGGCGACTGCGCGAGCGCGAAGAACTTTCCGGGCTGAAGCCGGACTGGCACGAGGAAGTCGCGCGCACCTTCCGGTGTGCCGCGCGTCATGCTCGGCGTCCACACATCGATGAACCCGAGATCGTCCATCGTGCGTCGAATCGCGGAGACGACGGTGTGCGAGACGCGAAAGTTGCGCTGCATCCGGTCGGTACGCATGTCGAGCCACCGGTACTTGATCCGCAGCGTCTCGTCGACGTTTTCCTCGTCGAGCTGGAAGGGGAGCGGTGTCGAGCGCGACAGGATCCGAACGCTGTCGACCTGAATCTCGACCTCTCCGGTCGGCAGGTTCGGGTTGACGGCAGCCGCGGCGCGCGGGACGACCTCGCCCTCTGCTTGCAAGACGAACTCGTTGCGTACGTCGTGAGCCGTCGCGGCAGCCTCGGCTGCCCGCTCCGGGTTGATCACGAGCTGCAGCTTCCCGGTGTGGTCGCGCAGGTCGATGAAGACGAGGCCGCCGTGATCACGACGCGTGGCCGTCCAGCCCGCGACCGTGACGCGCTTCCCGATGTGCTCGGTGCGCAATTCACCGCAGTAGAGGTCGCGCCAGCTCATTGGCTCGTGAGGGTAGCGACGACCTCGTCGAGCCTGACCGTTCTGTCGTCGTGACCGTCCCGTCGAATGGTCGCCTCGTCGCCGCGCACGACGACCACCGAGTGAGCGCCGCTGCGCGCGCCTTGCGTCAGCTGCCCTTTCAAGGAACGACCGGCGTAGTCGGTGTCGGCCGCGAGGCCGGCGCGTCGCACGGCCGCGAGGGCAGCCAGCACGCGGTCTCGCTCCGCCTCCTCACCGACGACGAAGAACACGTCGATCGTTGGTGCCTGGGCGACGACGCCCTCGTTCTCCAGCGCAAGCACGAGGCGCTCGAGGCCGGCGCCGAACCCGATTCCCGGCGTCGCCGGTCCGCCGACTGCCTGGATGAGGCCGTCGTAGCGCCCGCCGCCGCAGATCGTCGAATTGGCGTTCTCGTCAGGCCCGATGAACTCGAACGTCGTCCGCGAGTAGTAGTCGAGCCCTCGAACGAGCGTCGGATCGAGGACGTACGGGACGCCGTAGAGGTCGAGCAGCCGCCTCACTTCTTCGAAGTGCGCACGGCACTCGTCGCAGAGCGACTCGCCGATCTTCGGCGCGCCCTCCAGCGCGGCGCGCACCGACGGCGTCTTCACATCGAAGACCTGCAACGGGCTCGTCGAGCGCTTGTGCCGCGCGTCGTCGTC
>JACDGR010000295.1 GCA_013821525.1 Actinomycetota bacterium | reverse complement strand
ACTCGCAGCCTCTACCAGCTCCTCTCGCGTGTGCAGGCGAGCGCGAAGGTCGGGACGCCGAGCCAGTACGTGCTCTTCAAGCCCGTCAAGATCTCGAAGACGACCGGGACCGGCAAGAAGAAGAAGACCAAGGTGACGACGACGTTCGTCCGCGCGGCCGGCCCGACGTCGACCTTGAAGAAGGACACGAACGGCAACGTCGGGATCCTCGACGGACACGGCGGCACGGTGCCCAAGGGCTGGAAGGTGTTGACCGTCCCACACAACACCGTGCTGATCACGTGCTCGACCAAAACGTCGGTTGTCTGCCCGAACGGCGCCACCGGCGGCGACGTGCCGCCGGCGAACAAGACCGACTACTACCTCTTCAAGCATGGGCCGTACCCGAACGACCGCTACGGGCCGTACCCGAACATGAAAGGCACCGAGCTGAAGCTCTCGGGCACGCGCCAGGACTTCGACCCGACATCGGGCGAGGCGGTCGTGCTGATGCAGTTCACGGGCAAGGGCAACAAGGCGTTCGAGAGGATCACGAAAGCCGAAGCGGTGCGCGGCCAGATCCAGCAGGTCGAGCAGCACTTCGCGATCGTCCTCGACAACGAGCTCCGCTCCTGGCCGTCGATCTCCTACAAGGACCTCCCGAACGGCATCAACCCGGCCGGGACGGGCGCGCAGATCACCGGCATGGCCAGCACCAGTGAGGCGAAGAACCTCGCGCTCGTGCTGCAGACCGGTGCGCTGCCCGTCAACTTCGTGCCGCTCGAGCGCACCGACGTGTCGGCGACGCTCGGGAAGGATTCGCTGAAGCAGGCGCGGAATGCCGCGATCGGCGGGCTGATCCTGGTCGCACTCTTCCTGTTGTTGCTCTACCGCCTCCTCGGCCTCGTCGCCGTGATCGGTCTTGCCATCTACGGGGCGTTCATGTACGCCGCGATCGTGCTGCTGGGGGTGACGCTCACGCTGCCAGGCTTCGCTGGGTTGATCCTGACGATCGGCGTCGCCGCAGACGCGAACGTCGTCGTCTTCGAACGGATCAAGGAGGAGTCGCGTGCGGGCAAGTCCGTGCGCGCTGCGATCGCGGCCGGCTACGCGAAAGGCTTCCGCACGATCCTCGATGCCAACGTCGTGACGGCGATCACCGCGCTCGTGCTGTTCGCGGTTGCGACCGCCGGCGTCAAGGGCTTCGCGCTGATGCTGCTGATCGGCACGATCGTCTCGCTGATCACAGCGGTTGCCGCAACGCGCGCGATGCTCGGTCTGCTGGCCGGCTTCAGGTGGTTCCAGAACCCGCGTTTCATGGGGGCGAAATCGTGATCGTCAAGCACCTGCGGCTCGACTACATGGGCAAGCGGAAGCTGTGGTTTGCGATCTCCGGCGTCGTGATCGTGGTCAGCGTGCTCTCGCTCGCGACGCGCGGCCTCAACCTGGGCATCGACTTCCGCGGCGGGGTGCAGATCACGTTCAAGACCGCGAAGCCGGTCGCGATTGGCGATGTGCGCCTCCAGACCCAGGACATCGGTCGTAAGGACGCCGTCGTCCAGGGCCGCGGCAAGTCGACGAACGGCGACGAGTATCGGAGCTTCCAGGTCCGGGTGAAGAAGCTGACCCAGGCGCAGCAGAACAGGCTCGACGCGGACCTGACCGACAAGCTGCACGCGACGTCGGTGAACACGAAGAACGTCTCGTCGAGCTTCGGGAAGCAGATCGCGCGCTCGGCGATCATTGCCGTGCTCTTCTCGCTGATCGTGATCACGCTCTACATCGCGGTGCGGTTCAAGGGCCTCGCGTTTGCCGTGCCGGTGATCGCGGCGCTCATCCACGACATCGTGATCACGGTCGGGATCTACTCGCTGACGGGACGCGAGGTGACCGAATCGACGGTCGCGGCGGTGCTGACCGTGCTCGGGTACTCGATCTACGACACGATCATCATCTTCGACCGGATCCGGGAGAACATTCCGATCATGCGGCGCGCGTCGTTCGCGACGATCGTCAACGTCTCGCTCTGGGAGACGATCCGCCGTTCCCTTGCGACGACGTTCATCACGCTGCTTCCGGTCGGCGCGCTGTTCTTCTTCGGTGGCTCGACGCTCAAGGACTTCGCGTTCGCGCTGCTCGTCGGCGTCACCTCGGGTGCCTACTCGTCGATCTTCATCGCGGCACCGATCCTTGCGACCTGGAAGGAACGGGAGCCGGAGTACCACCGCCGTAAGGACAGTGACTCGATCGCAGGCTCGGTCGGCGACCGCGTGCTCAAGCAGGCGGAGATCGCCGCCTCCGAGGAGCCGACGCCGGCCACCCCCGTCGACGTGATCGAGGACGCGATCACCGTCGTCGACTCCGACGCGAAGCGCGAGCGGCGTCGCCAGCGGCGCAAGACGCGCCCGCACGGCAGGGCGCGCTAGTGACAGAGCCCGGCCACACAGAGGCTGGTAATACGGAGTCCGGCAGCCCCGACGCCGAGCGCGATGCGCTCGATCGCATCGTCACGATGCTAGGCCTGCGGCTCGACGAGGCGCGCTCGCTGCTCGACGACGTCACGTCCCGCTGGCGCGGCGACGCGATTCGGGTCGGCGAGGGAACGAAGCGGCGGGTGCAGGACACGGCCCGCGAGCTCGGCCTCGTGACGCGTGAGGAATGGGACGAGCTGGAGCTCCGGGTCGCCCAGATCGAGCACCGTTTGCGGCTCGTCGAAGAGGCCGATACCTCAGAGGCTTGAACTGAACCGCCGGCGCACCCCGGCTGGCGGCTCACACGCATCGCATCTCCTCTCCTTCGCCCCGGGCCTGAGCGTCGGCACCGCTATGCCCTGCGCCCGGGTTCGGGCGACCTGCGTGGTCGGAGCCCTCCCCGGGGCGCACCGGCAGTCCAGCTCAAGCCTCCAGTTGCTACCGTTCGTCCCACGGAGTGCGGATGGTCCGTGCTCCCGTGAGATCACGTTTCCTCTCTCGGACACGCGATCTCGACGTCCGAAGGAGTTGAGACAAGTGACAGATTTCCGTTCCCTCGGGGTCTCCGAGGCCATCTGCGAAGTGTTGAGCGCACGTGGGATCGAGTCCCCGTTCCAGATCCAGACCCTCGTCATCCCCGAGGCGCTGCGCGGCAGCGACATCCTCGCGAAGAGCCCTACCGGCTCGGGCAAGACGCTCGCGTTCGCGATTCCGATCGTCGCGCGTGAGGCCCACGGCAAGCCGTACGCCCTCGTGCTCGTGCCGACCCGCGAGCTGTGCGTGCAGGTGACCGAGGAGTTCGCGCTGATCGCAGGATCGTCGGTGCAGGTCGCGTCGGTGTACGGCGGCGTGCCGCTGAAGGCGCAGGCCGACGAGGCGAAGTCCGCGCATGTGATCGTCGCCACCCCAGGACGGTTGCAGGACCTCGTCGACCGCAAGCTCGTGTCGCTCGACGGTGTCGAGGTGCTTGTGCTCGACGAGGCCGACCGCATGCTCGACATGGGATTCAAGCCGCAGGTCGACAAACTCGTCCGCCGGCTCGGCGACGATCGGCAGACGATGTTCTTCTCCGCGACGCTCGACGGCGAGGTCGGCGAGCTGGCGCGGAAGTACACGCACTTCGCCGCACGGTTCGAGGGGGAGCTGCCGTCCTCGCGGCGCAGCGGTGAGATCGACCATCGCTTCGTGCCGGTGACCGCTGACAACAAGGTCGACACGCTCGTCAACCTGCTGCGCGGCGAAGAGGAAGAGCGGGGTCTCGTGCTCGTCTTCGTGCGCACGAAGGCGGGCGCCGACCGGCTCGTCGAGAAGCTGCACCGCCATAACGTCGACGCGATCGCGATTCACGGCGACAAGGGTCAGGCGCAGCGTGAAAAGGCGCTCGAGCGCTTCGACGCGGGGAAGGTGCGGACCCTGATCGCCACCGACGTCGCGGCGCGCGGCCTCGATGTCGACGACATCACGCACGTGATCAACTTCGACCCGCCGGAGGAGCCCGCCGTCTACACGCACCGTGTGGGTCGCACGGGTCGCGCGGGTAAGGGCGGCATCGGCATCACGCTCGTCTTGCCGGAGCAGCAGGCGGATGTCTCGCGCGTTGCGCGGCTGCAGGGTCACGTCGAGCGTTTCGAAGAGTCCGGCATGCAGATGGCGAAGCCTCGGGTGCTCTACACCTCACGCCGTCGGGGCGGCCGTTCGAAGTGGTAGGAACGCACACGTGAACGGGGGAGAGCAGCTCACCGCGAAGCAGGCTGAAGCGCTGCGCACAGAGCTCGCAGAGCTCGAGGGCCCGCGTCGCGAGAACGTCGTAGCGGCGATCAAGACCGCGCGCGAGTTCGGTGATCTCTCCGAGAACTTCGAGTATCACGCCGCGAAGAACGAGCAGGGGCTGCTCGAGGCCCGCATCCGGACTCTACGAGCCCGGCTCGATCTCGCCGAGATCGTCGCCGACGCAGGTTCGGATCAGGTGGGGTTCGGCTCCGTTGTCGAGATCGACGGCAACGGCCGCACGATGTCGGTGGAGGTGAGCGCCGTCGGTGGTGCGGGGACCGTCTCGCCGACCTCGCCCCTTGGCTCGGCGCTCCTCGGCAAGAAGGTGG
>JACDGR010000294.1 GCA_013821525.1 Actinomycetota bacterium | reverse complement strand
GGCGAGCGCCGTGTCGACGACATCCGACGAGGTCAGGCCGTAGTGCACCCACCGCCCCTCCGGGCCGAGCTGCTCGCCGACGGCGTCGACGAACGCCGCGAGGTCGTGATCGGTCGTCAGCTCGATCTCCGAGACACGCGCTGCCGTCGGCGGCACCGCCTTCGCCCGGATTGCTGCGACGTCCTCGGCGGGCACGGCTCCGAGCTCGGCCCAGCCGTCGAGGGCCGCGAGCTCCACTTCCAGCCAACCGGCGAGCTTGCCCTCCTCCGACCAAACCCTGCTCATCTCCGGACGGGAGTAGCGGGCGATCACCTCGGTCAGTGTAGAGCGCGGTCAGGAAGGCGCGGGGAGCAGCGCAAGAATCCGCGCTGCAAGCACGGCAGCGTTCTTCGCGTTGTCGACACCAACGGTTGCAACGGGCACGCCCGGCGGCATCTGGACGATCGAGAGCAACGCGTCGAGCCCGTCGAGTACCGACATCGACGAGCGCAGCGGTACGCCGATCACCGGCAAGTCGGTGTGCGCGGCGACGACTCCCGGTAGCGCCGCCGCCAGACCCGCGCCGCAGATCAGGATTTTCAGACCGCGTTTCGCCGCGGACTTCGCGTACTCGGCGACGGCATCGGGGGTGCGATGCGCGGAACGAACGTCGAATTCCCAGGCGATCCCGCGCGCATCGAGCTCGTCCATCGCCGCCTGCATGCGCGCCCGATCCGACTCGGAGCCGACGAGGATCCCGACGAGCGGCTCAGCCACCTGCGACCGCCGCGATGTCGCGCCGGAACTGCACGCCGTCGAACGAGATCAGGTCAGCCGCCGCATATGCGCGGCCGCGCGCATCTGCGACGGTGGGGCCGGTTCCGGTCACAGAGAGGATTCTGCCGCCATTCGTGACGACCTGTCGACCCCTAACAGCGGTGCCTCCATGGAAGACGAGCGCGCCGGCCTCTTCGGCCGCGTCGATTCCCGCGATCGCGACGCCTGAGTAGTCGCTCCGGGCCGGGTACTCCGGCCCTGCGAGGACAACCGTGACCGCGGCGTCGTTCGTCAGTTCGACCCTCGCCGAACCGAGGGTTCCGTGCGCGGCGGCGGCGAGTGCCGGCAACAGGCCTTCTCCGACCCGCGGCATCAGAACCTGCGTCTCCGGGTCGCCGAAGCGGGCGTTGAACTCGAGCACCTTGGGTCCGTCGGGCGTCAGCATCAGCCCGGCGAACAAACAGCCGACGAATGGTGCGCCCCGCCGCGCCAGCTGCTCGATCACGGGCGCGTGGACGGCCTCGATGAGAGCGTTTGCATCCGAGAGCCAGGGCAGCGGCGAGTACGCGCCCATGCCGCCGGTGTTCGGCCCCTCGTCGCCGTCGCGAATGCGCTTGAAGTCCTGCGCGGCGCCCAGCGGGACGACGGTCGCGCCGTCCGACAGCGCAAAGAGCGAGATCTCGGGCCCCTCGAGCAGCTCTTCGATCACGAAGTCGCCCCCGAGCTCGGTGAGCTCGAGCAGTGCCGCGTCGACCTCCTCACCTGTACGGCAGACGAAGACGCCCTTGCCGGCCGCGAGGCCGTCCGCCTTGATCACGCAGGGCGCGCGGGCGATCGGGAGTGTCTCCGCTGTCGAGACGCCCGCACTGCGGAGCACGTCCTTGGCGAAGGTCTTCGACCCCTCGATTCGCGCGGCGGCCGCGCTCGGGCCGAACACAGCGATGCCGTTCTGGCGGAGCAGGTCGGCAACGCCGGCGACGAGCGGGCCCTCGGGTCCGATCACGACGAGGTCTGCTCCGATCGTCAACGCGAGACTCAGCAGGCCGTCGCCGTCCTCCGCGCGCACCGGGTGGCACTGACCGAGCGCGGCGATGCCGGGATTGCCGGGGGCGGCGTGCAGCTCGCTCAGCTCGCCGCTCTGGGCGATCCGCCACGCGAGTGCATGTTCGCGCGCACCGGAGCCGACGACGAGGACGATCACGCGGGCGAGTGTACTGTCGCGCTTCGCCTGTTCGTGTTTCGGCTCCGGGCGAGTCAGGGCAGACGCTTCTCGTGCAGGAACCGGGCCTCGACAAGCATGAATGGGAGAGCGAGTGGCAGGCCGTCGAGCCGCTGCTTCACGAATCGCCATCGGAGGCGCTGTCCGAAGCGGACGACCTGATCGCCCGCATGATGCAGGCGCGCGGCTACCCGCTCGTCGAGCGGGACGGCGAGGAGTTGACCGAGCCCGAGACGATCCGCGAGTTCGCGGAAGCGCGCCGCATCACGCAGCAGGTCGAGTCGGGCGAGTCGTTCGACCCTGGCGATGTGGCGGTTGCCGTCGAGGCGTACCGGACGCTCTATGCGTACCTGCTCGACATCGGGCCGACCGCCGGCACCCCCGCCTGACCGATACTTCCCCTGTGAGCGTCCCGCCGTACGCAACAGCACGCGTCGAAGTCGTTCGCGTCCCCGACGGGGAGGCGCATGACGTCGTGGCGGTCGAGGAGCCGCTCGAGATCCGGATCGAAGGGCGGCCTGTCGCCGTGACGATGCGCACACCTGGCCACGACGAAGAGCTCGCTCTGGGCTTCGCGCTCTCCGAGGGTCTGCGTCCTGCCGGTGCACGCCTGCCCGGCGACCTCGCCGCCAACACGGTTGAGCTCGACGCGCCGGGGTTCGACCCCGGGCGCCTCGCCCGCAGCTTCTATACGTCGTCGTCCTGCGGCGTCTGCGGCAAGGGCGCGCTCGAGGCGGTCTCGGTGGAGGCAGCGAAGGTCGACTCCGACTTCCGTGTTCCCGCGAGCTTGCTCGGCGCACTGCCGGATCGGCTCCGCGAGCGCCAGGCGGGCTTCGCCGCGACCGGCGGCTTGCACGCGACCGGCCTCTTCAACGAGGACGGGACGTTGCAGTGCGCGCGAGAGGACGTCGGCCGCCACAACGCGATGGACAAGGTGATCGGCTGGGCATTCGGCGCGGGTCGCCTGCCGCTCGCTCGCTCTGTGCTCTGTGTCAGCGGTCGGCTGTCGTTCGAGCTCGTCCAGAAGGCAGCCGTCGCGGGGTGCCCGATCCTCGTCGCGGTCGGTGCCCCGTCGTCACTCGCAGTCGAGCTCGCTCGCGACCGCATGCTGACGCTCTGCGGCTTCGTCCGTAACGGGCGGCTCAACGTCTACACCGAGCCGTGGCGCGTCGACACGGGCTCTTCGGAGTCGTCGTAGCGAGAGCACTGACCGGCGTCTTGCTCGTCGGCGGCGCGAGCCGGCGGTTCGGGACGCCGAAGGCGCTGGTGCGGGTCGGCGACGAGACGCTGGCCGAGCGCGGGCATCGGGTTCTACTCGAGGCGTGCGACGAGGTGCTCGTGATCGGAAAGACGGACGAGCTCGACCTGCCGTTCGAGGTGATCGACGACGGTGTCGAGGCGCGCGTGCCGATGGCGGGGGTCATGCGCGCGCTCCGGCTCGCGACACACGAGATCGTCGTGTGCCTGCCGGTCGACTGCCCGCTGATCTCGTCCGTTCCGCTGCGCGCCCTCGGCGAGGCGTGCCGTGATGCGGCGGTGCACTCGCGAGGGCCCCTGCCGGGCGCCTGGGCGAAGTCGGCGTTACCGGTGCTCGAGCGCTGCTTCGCCGTCGGCGACTACGGGTTGAAGCACGCCTATTCAGAGCTGGACGTCGCACGGCCCGCACTCGACGAGCGCCTGCTGGCAGACGCGGACACGCCGGACGAGCTCCTAGCGCTCGTCACGCGCGGCGTCGTTCTCGGCTGACCGCCGCTGCTCGGCGAGCCGGCGGAAGCGCCGCTCGTCGGGATCGTTCTTCGCGCCGCGCAGGACGACGACTGTGATCACGGTCGCGAGCACCACGGGCACGAAGATCGACAACGCGACGATCAGCTCCGTCCAGCCGTCAGCAGTGTAGGCGAGAGCGCTCAGACGAGCACGCGCTCGCGGGTCGCGCCGACGCCGACGAGCTCGATCGGCACGTCCAGCGCTGCGGAGACGTATTCGACATACGCGCGAGCGGCGCTCGGCAGGTCGTCGAGCGACGATGCGTCGTCGAGCGGCTGCTGCCACCCCGGCCGCGTCTCCCAGACGGGCGTCGCGTGATGGAAATCGGACTGATGCGCGGGGAAGTGCTCTGTCTCCGAGCCGTCACGCAGGCCGTAGCGCACGCACACCGGCAGCTCGGCGAAGTCGGAGAGCACGTCGAGCTTGGTCAGCGCCAGCGAGGTCATGCCGTTGACGCGCACGGCGTACCGCAGGGCGACCAGGTCGAGCCAGCCGCAACGGCGCTCGCGCCCGGTCACCGTTCCGTACTCGCCGCCGAGCTCGCGCAGCCGCTCCTGATTTGGCCCTTCGATCTCGGAGGGGAAGGGTCCTTCGCCGACGCGGGTCACGTACGCCTTCGACACTCCGAGTACGCGGTCGATGCGCGTTGGGCCGATGCCGACGCCGGTCGGGGCGCCCGAGGCGATCGGGTTCGACGAGGTGACGAACGGATACGTGCCGTGGTCGAGGTCGAGCAGGGTTGCCTGCGCACCTTCGAAGAGGACGTTCTTGCCTTCGCGCAATGCCGTGTCGACGAGCAGCGACACGGC
>JACDGR010000293.1 GCA_013821525.1 Actinomycetota bacterium | reverse complement strand
GGCGTGGATGCCGTGGTTCACACCGCCTACCGCCAGGGCGAAGCCGAGTGGCCCATCAACGCCGACGGCTCGCAGGCAGTCGCACGCGCCGCACAGGGCCGGCGACTCATCCACCTGTCGACCGATCTCGTCTTCGACGGGTCACGTGGGCGCTACCGGGAGGAGGATGCCCTCGCGCCGGTCAGCTCGTACGGCCGGTCGAAGGCGGAGGCCGAGCAGCGTGTGCTGGCCGCCGAACCGTCCGCGACGCTCGTCCGCACCTCGCTGATCTACGGGCTCGCCGACGGGCCGCAGGAGCGGCTGGCGCGCGAGGGCACGACGTTCTACGTCGACGAGATCCGCTCGCCGGTCTACGTGAACGATCTCGCCGCAGCAATCGTCGAATTGCTGGAGCACGACGTTGCCGGCCCGCTGCACATGGGAGGAGCGGACGACATCAGCCGCTATGACTTCGCCCTGCTGCTCGGCGCCGATCCCGCGCGGATCGCACGTGCGCACACGAGCGCCGAGCGCGCGCCGAACGTCTCGCTCGACAGCTCCCGCGCCGCATCGTTGCTCGGGACGCGGCTGCGCGGTATCTACGAGGTGCTCGACAACAGCGCCGCAGTCCGCTCGGCGCGGTAGTCGAAGATCGCGGCGAGCAGTCGAGCGACGACGAGGTTGGAGAGCGGCGCGAGCGCTGCGACCGGAAGCCGGTAACGGACGCCGTCGTGGATCTCCGTGCCGCCACTAACACGCGAGAGCCGGTGCGTGTGCTCCCAGACCACGTATGGGCCGCTCAGCTGAACGTCGACGAAGGACCGCGGCGGATGCCACCGCGCGATCACCGTCTGCCAGCGGATCGGGATGCCGAAGAGCCGCAGGCTGTAGCGCAAGTACGAGCCTCGCCGCAGCTCGTCGGGAGTCGACTCGATCTGAAAGCGCAGCCACGGCGGTGTGATCGCCTCGAGGTTCCCCGGGTCGGCGTAGAACCGCCAGGCCTCCTCGATCGGCGCCTCGACGACCTGCGTTCGCTCGAGCAGGTACGGCTCACGCATCGGGGCTTCGCGCAAAGCGGTCGGCCGCCGCCCGTCCTTCCGGCGTTGCGAGGAAATGCTCGAGCGGTACGTGCAGGAGCGCCACGCGCGCCTCGGCCAGCACCTCGTCGCCGTCGGTGATCCAGCCGGTGGTGCGAATGCGGCGTCCCGTCCCGTCGTCGACTCGCGCGCGCACTAGGAGCTCGGTGTTGATCGGTATCGGCTTGCGGAAGCGGACGAACATCCGGGTAGTCACCGACGGGAAGCGGTACCACGTCGCAAGGAGCCCGCAGGCTTCGTCGAGCGCCGCAGAGACGAGGCCGCCGTGCACGAGGCCGGGCCCGCCCTGGTGGCGCTCGTCGAACGAGAAGTACGCCTCGTACTCAGACAGCCCCTCTGCGCCCGGCGACAGCAGGTGCAGCCCGTTCGGGTTGTCGCCGCACCCCCAGCACGCGGGGTCGTGATGTGGGGGAATCACCGCGGCGAGCTATTCGGCAGCTGCGTGCCCGGGCCAGACGTTCTCGAACGTCCCGAAGCGCAGCTCCTGCACGTAGTGGAAGCGCGCCTCGTCGCTGCGTCGCATGTACTCAACCTGATGCTCGGCGAGGAAGGCGTTGTAGGCGTCGGCCGATTCCCAGCGATCGATCACCAGAAAGCGCTCGGGCTCCTCGACGTCGTGCAGCAGCTCGGTGCCGATGTAGCCGAGCCCGCTCCGAAAAAACTGCGCCCATTCGCCGTCCGGCCCGTAGATCTCCTCGAAGCCGGCCGGGTCACGCACCTCGTAGCGAAAGACCAGGGCGATCATTACCGCAATCCTCCCCGCTCGTGATGGGCCTGGAAAAAGTTCTCGCTGCCCGCCGTCGCCATCGCCGACGAGGCGCTGATCTCGAGGCACAGAGCGGCAGCTGCGACGATCTGCGCGAAGCGGTACACCTTGCCGCCGCCCGCACAGCCGATCGAGCCGAGCCATTCGCGCGCCGACGGAAGAGTCGTGCCGCCGCCGACCGTTCCCACTTCGATGCCGCCGAAGCGAATCGAGGCGTGCAGGCCGCCGTCCACGCGCCGCCCTGTTCCTTGCGCCATCGAGCTCGTCCCGACCATCCCGAGATCCTGACCGGTCGCCGCGAAGATCGCCGCGATCGCCGACGCCGGGGTGAACGCGACCGACTGCATGCCACTCGCGACCGAGCCGTGCGTGCCTGCCCACGAGAGCGCGTCGAGATCCTCCGCGGTCGTGCGCAGCACACGCCGGATCTGCTCGTCGGGCAAGAACGCCTCGGCGAGCACCGTCTTACCGTGTCCCGACTGGAAGTACTCGGCGGACGGCTTCTTGTCGCCACCCATGTTCGCCTCGAGGATCGCGCGCACCGGCTTCAGCGGGGCGCGCCGCATCACGTAACCCATGTTCAAGGCATAGGAATTGCGCGTCATCATGTTCGGCCCAACCGCATCGCCCGTCGTCCAGCGCCACAGCACGTGGCACATCGGCCCGACGACGTGCGTCTTCACCTCGCGGAGCCGTGCACGCTTGGAGAGGGTTGCATCCTCCGATGAGAGCAGCCAACTCTGCATGGCGGGCAGCTCTGCCTCGACCCAGCGGGCGAGTGCGATCGCCTCACCGGCGTCGTTGCAGACGAAGCACGAGGCCCGCGTGATCCGGTCGTGCAAGACGTGCGTACGAATTGGGCCGGCGGCGAGCGCACCGCGCGTCATCGACGCGGTCAGCCCGCCCTCGGTGTGCGCGAGCGGAACGTGCACCGTCTCGCTCGCGCGCCCCGTCTCGACGACCGCGCCGTCGTCGGAAAGCTCGTAGAGCCCGAAGTCGATCTCGACCGGAACGGCGGAAACGGGGATGACGGCGACACCGACGAGCGACTCGGCCGCCGCCGCGAACTGCGTCAGGTCGACCGAGGTCACGAGACCACCGTCGATACCCATCGTCTGGCGGCGAGCGTCGATCGAGGCGACGTCGTTCTTCCTGGGCCAGCGCATACCGGGAGCCTAGACTGGCCCGGTGAGCGCGACACCGATCAAGGGCAAGCCACTTGCCGACCGGCTCCGTGCGGAGGTCGCCGAAGAGGTGAAGACACTCGGCCGCGTCGGCCTCGTGACGGTGCTCGTCGGCGACGATCCGGCGTCCGAGGTCTACATCCGCCTCAAGCACAAGGCGGCCACCGCGGCCGGGATCGATGCGACCGACGTGCGCCTGCCGGCCGACACGACCGAGGCCGATCTGCTCGCGCGGGTGAGTGAGCTGAACGGCTCCGACGACGTCGATGCGATCCTCGTGCAGCTGCCCCTGCCCTCGCAGATCGACGAGGAGAAGGTGATCCGGGCGGTCGCTCCCGCCAAGGACGTCGACGGTTTCCATCCGTTGAACGCGGGCGAGCTCTACCTGGGGCGCCCCGCGATCGTCTCGGCGACGCCGCGCGGGATCATGGCGCTGCTCGCGGAGCACCGGATCGAGCTCGACGGGGCTCGCGCCGTCGTGATCGGGCGCAGCGACATCGTCGGCAAACCGATCGCACACCTGCTCCTGCAGGCGAATGCGACCGTGACGCTGTGCCACTCTCACACGCAGGATCTGGCGCGCCATACCCTCGACGCGGACGTGCTCGTCGTCGCCGTCGGGGTGCCCGCACTCGTGACGGCGGACATGGTCAAGGAGCGCGCCGTCGTCGTCGACGTCGGCATGAACCGCACCGACGCCGGCCTCGTCGGCGATGTCGACCCCGCTGCCGCCGAGCTCGCTTCGGCGATGACGCCGGTGCCCGGAGGAGTGGGGCCGATGACGATTGCCTGCCTGCTTCAGAACGCGGTCGTCTGTGCGCGCTACCGGACCGGCGCGCTCGTCTATCCCGGCTGATAAGAGAGAGAGACGATGGCAGGAATCTCGAGAGACGAAGTGCTGCATGTGGCGCGCCTGGCGCGGCTCGAGCTGACCGACGACGAGGTGACCAGGTTCCAGGGGCAGCTCTCGGCGATCCTCGAAGCGGTCTCGACCGTCTCCGAGCTCGACCTCTCCGCCGTGCCGCCGACGGCGCATCCGCTCGAGATCCAGAACGCCTGGGGCGAGGACGTGCCGCGTCCGTCGCTGGATCACGACGAGACGTTCGCCAACGCCCCCGACCGTGACGGCGACCACTTCAGGACGCCGCCCGCATGATCGACACGCTGCAGCTGACCGCGGAGCGCGCGAGTGACCTCCTGGCCGCCAACGAGGTCTCCTCCGACGAGCTCTTCGCCGCGTATCTGACGGCGATCGGCGAGCGCGATCCCGAGCTGCACGCCTACCTCTTCGTCTGCGAGGACAGCCCCGGCGTGGGAATTCCGATCGCGATCAAGGACGTGATCGGCACGAAGGGCGTGCCGACGACGGCAGGCTCGAAGATGCTGGAGAGCTACGTGCCGGTCTACGACGCGGCCGTGATCGAGCGCTGCAGGGCGCACGGCCTGCGCATGCTCGGCAAGACGAACACCGACGAGTTCGCGATGGGCTCGTCGACCGAGAACTCCGCGTACGGTCCCTCGCACAATCCGTGGGATCTCTTACGCGTGCCCGGTGGCTCGGGAGGCGGC
>JACDGR010000292.1 GCA_013821525.1 Actinomycetota bacterium | reverse complement strand
ACCTTGTACGGATTCGTGCGCGTCGTGCCGATGATCGTGCCGCCGCGGGGGAGGATCCCCGAGATCTCGTGGGCGCCGAGCGGCTGGAAGAGCTGCTCGACCATGCCGCGCCAACCCTCACGCACCCCGACCACCTCGTCGCCGCGCGCCCACGCTCTGCGCGCGACCGCGCGGATGACCGCATTCAAGCCTGGGCAGTCTCCGCCCCCGGTGAGCACGCCGATCCTCATTGCTTCAGTCTATGAAGTTACGGAGCGGGCGCGCCAAGGTTCGTGCGGTCGCTTGATCTGTGTTCGCGGCCGACCGGTTCGCTCAGACGCGGAGCTCGGGCAGGATCGCGGCGTGACCCGCCGCCTGCTCCTCCTCGTGGTGATTGCGCTCCTCGCGTGCGGCTCCGCCTCCTCCGCGCGCGAGTCGGCGCCGCGCTTGCAGGACCGCCATCCATGTCTCGGCTTTCCGGCGTTCGCGTGTTCGACGCTCGCCGTGCCGCTCGACCATGCCGGCAGGAGCAGCGGAGCCCTGCGCCTCGCAGTCGCAGCGGGGACGAACAAGGATGCGCCCAAGGGTGTTCTGTTACTGATCGCCGGCGGCCCGGGGCAACCCGGAGTGCCGCTCCTCCCGCGGATCTCGAAGATCCTCGGCGCCGAGCAAGGGCGGTATCGCATCGTGGTCTACGACCAGCGCGGTACCGGAGCCGGGGCGCTGAACTGCACCGCCCTGCAGTCGGCGATGGGCACCTCCGACCTCTTTCCGCCGCCCGCCGGGGCGGTGCAGGCGTGTGCGCGCCAGCTCGGCAACCGACGCCAGTTCTTCGGAACGGACGACGTCGTGGCCGACATGGAATCGCTGCGACGCGCGCTCGGAGTAGAGCGCTGGACGCTCGACGGCATCTCGTACGGTTCCTTCGTCGGCGAGCGGTACGCGCTCGCGCATCCCGATCGCGTCAACAAGCTCGTCCTCGACTCGGTCGTCCCGCACGTCGGCCAGACCGATCTCGGCGTCGTCGAGTTTCGGGCAGCGGCGCGCGTGCTGCGCAGCGTCTGCGGCGACGGTTCCTGCGCGGCCGACCTCGCTGCAGTGGTGCGCAAGCAGCACGACGGACCGCAACTGCTCGACGCGCTGACGTTCGACAGCATCGCCGACCCGACGTACCTGACGATCTTCAACGTGCCGACACTTTTGCGTGACGCCCGGCAGGGCAGCCTCGCCGGTCTGACGCAGTTCCTCTCGATCGTGCGCGGGTACGAGTCGGCTGCTGCGGCGGTGCTCGACCAGGGGCTCCACGCCAGCGCGCTCTGTGCCGATTGGCGTTATCCGTGGGGATCCTCCGCGGCACCGCTCGCAGGTCGCGAGGCGAGCGTCACACGCGCGGTGGTGCGGTTGTCGATAAAGAGCCTCTATCCGTTTGACCGGGCGACCGCCGCAAACACCGGCTTCGTACGCCAGTGCCTGCCCTGGGCGCCGACAGCGGCGACCCCGTCAGCGGCGGGCAGGATCACGGTGCCGACCCTGCTCGTGAACGGCGATCACGACCTCTCGACGCCGCTCGAGTGGGCACAGCAAGAGCTGAAGCTGACGACGAAGGGAAAGCTCGTCGTCGTTCCCGGTGCCGGCCACTCGACGCAGTCACGGGCATCGAGCGATGTCGGCCGCGCGGCCGTGGCGCGTTTCTTGCTCCGGTAAGTGCAAGGCCTGTCCGAGGGCGGACGTCGAACTGGATGAGTTGGACGGCAGGCGCCGGAGCGACCAGACGCGCGAGGATCAGTCGTCGGTAGCCATTGACGGAACCGCCCGCCGATCGGCCAGCCGCATGTGCTTTCGGCTTGCAACTGCTGCGAGCTCGACCTCGAGCCGCGCCTGCAGTCCTCGAAGATCTGCACTGAAACGCGTGTTCACCAACCCCCTGGTCTCCGGCTGATCCAACGAGTCGATCAGCAGACTGACGACAGCCGAGGTCAGAATCAGTGGTGGCAGGCGGTCTGGCACACCTCTCGCCTCTCCGGCCGCCTCGGCGCTAAACGCTGCACAGAGCCGAGAGCGGTGAATGGTCGCGTCGACGTACACAACTGGCCCTGCTTGGTCGAACTCTGTTTGCCTTTGCTCTGACGCCTCGCATGCCCGAGGGCACGTCGGTGGATTCTGAGCTTCGGCCGGAATCCTGGCCGCAGGGCCAGTCGCTGCGACTCTACAGCTGCGTTACGGAACGACAATGCGTAGTAACCCACAGTTCCTTTCCCCTGGCCTGGCCGCCGCAGCGCACCCGTTCGAGTGCGCTGCCCTGAAGGACTCCGGGAGGAGCACCACATGCATGCCACAGTTCTCGTGGTCCGACGGAACGCCGGGCCTCCCTGCACGCACGGGAAGACCCAAACGATGAGCAGGGCGGGGGACGGACACGCAGACAGGCCGCCGCGATACGGATCGTCGCAGGCACTCGCGTTTGGCTCTGTTGAGTGCCGAAGGTGGGAATCGAACCCACACTCCCCGAAGGGAACCGGATTTTGAGATGTCTCCGGGTGGGTGCTTTCGTGTGCGTGTGCGGGCTTTGAGGTGGTGCGGAAACGCTCAGGCGCGTTGAGAGTCGTTACGAAGTTCGGTACGAGGTTACGAAACCGACTTCGCCAGAAGGTGTCCGCACTTAGGTCGCTGAAACTGCTCTCCTCGGCTTCCGTAAGTGCGCTTGCTACGGACACCGTCTAACGCGATGTACTCGACTGAGAGCCGCCGCGGAGTCGAGATGGACACATAGACCGAAGAACGAGCAAGAAGCGAGTACGCGGCTTCAGGCCGTTTCCCGCGCATGGGAGACGTACCCGAAGCTAAGGCATTCGCTCAAGGGGACATGGGCCTTGCGTGCGCGATCTCTGACTCCCCCGGTGATCGATGTTGCCCCTGGCGCGTAGGCTCTCAGACTGTTGAAGGGGTGGAAGCTGCGCTCTAGCGAAGAGCCTCTTCGAACCGCGGGTCGTCTGGCCCCGAAAGGTGGCGTTCGGAGAAGACATGCTCGTCGAGCGGGAGAGACAAACTCCCTTTGATTTTCTCGTTTTCGTTGCTGTCGGATAGCGTCGGGTCGTGGATTTGCCTCAGACGGAGTACGCGAGGAGCGGCGACGTCTCGATTGCGTATCAGGTTTTCGGTGAGGGACCGTTGGATCTCGTCTTCGTGCCTCCGCACGTTTCGAATGTTGAGCTTGTTTGGGAGATGCCACGGCGGGCTGCCGGGATGCGCCGGCTCGCGGAATTCAGTCGTGTGATCACGTTTGACAAGCGTGGCACCGGCCTTTCAGATCGGATGTCCGGCGCTCCTTCGCTTGAGGAGAGGATGGACGACGTGCGGGCGGTGATGGACGCTGTCGGGTCGAGTCGGGCAGCGCTGCTCGGCGTCCAAGAGGGAGGGCCGATGAGCATTCTGTTCGCGGCGACGTATCCCGATCGGTGCCTTGCTGTTGCTCTTTACGCGACGTTTGCGCGTGCGGCGTGGTCACCGGATCATTTCTGGCGGCCGACAATGCAGGAGTTCGAAAGAACGGCGCGCGAATATGAGCGAGCGTGGGCGACTCGCGCCGTGATCGAGTCTTTGGTCGACAGCCTTCATCCGAACATCGACGCGGGGGAGCGCGAAGCGTTGATCCCGAGGTTCGCGCGATTCCATCGGCAGAGTGCAAGTCCGGGTGCCGCGGCCGCGCTTGAGCGGATGAATGCAGAAATCGACGTCCGGGATGTGCTCTCAGCCGTTCAAGTCCCAACCACCGTTTTCGTCCATAAAGCCGCGCCCGATCCGATCCAGCGGGACGCGGCGTTCCTCGCAGACAATCTCCCGACCGCCCAGCTCGTGACGTTCAACGACGATGGAGGGCTTGCATTCTTCAGCGGCGACCTCGACCTTCGCACGGGCGAGCTGAGGCGTGTCTTGGAGGACGCCGCGCGCCAGGGCGTGGCCACCAGCGAGCGATCGCTCGCCACTGTTCTGTTCACAGACTTGATCGACTCGACAGCGCGCGCCGTGGAGATCGGGGACAACGCCTGGCGTGATCTTCTCGTGAGGCACCACGAGCGAGTGCGGGCGGAACTAGCGCGCTACCGCGGTCGCGAGCTCGACACCGCCGGCGACGGTTTCTTCGCCTCCTTCGACGGACCAGCCCGCGCGATCCGCTGCGCCTGCGCCATCCAAGACGCGGTCAGCGAACTCGGGCTTGAAATGCGGGCAGGTCTGCACACCGGCGAATGCGAACAAGTGGACGGAAAGGTCGCGGGCGTCGCCGTCGTAACAGGTGCCCGCATCGCAGCGCTCGGCAGCGCAGGTGACGTACTCGTCTCCGCGACAGTACGCGACCTAGTCGCCGGATCAGGAATCAAGTTCGACGATCGCGGCATGCACGCACTGAAAGGGTTGCCCGAACAACGCCACGTCTTCGCCGTCTCCCGGAGAACCGAGTCCCACTGACTATCGACCGTACGACCTGAAGCGTCGCCTGGTAGGACTTTGTTACTCGCGTCGTCGGAAGAGTGTTAGCTGGTTGAGGTCGACGGGTTGTTTGCAGGTGAGGCAGCGGCCGGTCCAACAGCGCAGGACGGGTTGCAGCAGCAGCACCGTCTGCGGCA
>JACDGR010000291.1 GCA_013821525.1 Actinomycetota bacterium | reverse complement strand
GGCCGTCGAGGTCGAGATCGTCTGCCTACTTGAGATCCGCGAGGATCTCGCTCGCAGCGCGCTCGCCGGTCTCGACCGCGCCCTGCAGGTAGCCCTGGAAGTCCTGCGAGGTGTGCTCGCCCGCGAAGTGGCAGTTGCCGCTGCGCTCGCTCTCGGCACCGGAGAACTTCGTGTACTGCCCTGCCTTCCAGTAGGAGTAGGAGCCTTTCGTCCACGTGTACCCCGTCCAGTAGTCGCGGGTCACCTTGCCGTTCCACCCCGTCGTCGCGCCCGGTAGCACGGGCTCGACCTGCTTCAGGAACGTGGTTGCCTGGGACGCCGGCGTGCCGCTTCCGACCGCGACCCCTGCGTTGCCTCCCGTATACCAGACCAGGAGCCCCCTCTTCCCGGCCTGAGCACGCGAGACCTCCCAGGTGTTCTGGTAGCCGCGGTCGGAGTACGTCTCGCCGGTGCAGCCTTGGTCGCGCCAGAAGCGCGAGCTGAATTGCAGATGGACCTTGGCGTTCGTGCCCATGCCGAGCTCGTTGATCGCCGTCGTCTTGACCGCATTGAAGCCAGCCTTCGAGAAGTTGACGCCGCGGAGCAGCGAGAACGGCAGGGCAAGGACTACGTGGTCGACATTGACCGTCGAGCCTCCTACGCTCAGCGAGTAGGTGCCGTCACTCAGCTTCTTGATCGCGGTCAGCGCCGCGTTCGTCGTAATCTGCGAGCCGAGCTTGGCGGCGAGGATCGTCGCAATCTGGTCGTTGCCGTCGCGCACGTGGAACTTCTCGTTCGACTTGCCGAAGACGCGGAACTGGCCGGGGCCTGCGTACCCGAGCAGGTAGAGCATGTTCAGCGAGCTCTGCACCGTGGTCTCCGCGCCGTACTCGATGTTGTAGGCGACGTCGAGCAGCGCACCGAGCGGTGATCGGTGCCCGCCGGGAACGTAGCTCTCGATCCACTGGTAGATGGTCATCTTGTCGAGCTCGAGCCCGCGCGCGGTGTAGGAGCTGTAGTGCGTCGGGTAGCTCGCCGCCGAGACGTCGGAGTGGATCTGCTGCCAGATCACCTTGAGGTCGTTCGTCATCTGGGTGTACGTGTACGGCTTGCCGAAGAAGTTGCCGAGCGTCTCCGTTCCGCTCGTTTCTGCCTGGTAGAGGTTGTCGAGCGTCAGGCCGAGCTCTTGCACGAGCTGCTTGATCTCGATGTGGTTCGAGTCGATCAGCTCGCCGCCGTGCTCGTAGATCTGTCCGTCCGCGAAGGTGTCGCGTCCAGTCCAACAACGCCCGCCGATGCGATCTGACGCCTCGTACACCTGTGCGGCATACCCCGCCTGCTGCAGACGGTAGGCCGCGGTGAGGCCGGCGAGGCCGGCACCGACGACGGCGATGCGCGCCGACGCTGACGGCGTTGCGAAGGCGGGGCGTGCGAAGCTTCCGAGCAGTGAGGCGCCGATTGCGGCAGCTCCGGCGCCCTTCAGGAGCCCCCCGCGCGACACGCGCGTCTGTTCGTCGGCGATCCGCGCAACCGCCTCTTCAACCGCATTCGCGAGCGGTGTACGAGCCATCTACTCCCTCCCCGGTCGATGCCTGACTCAATGACTGTGCGCTATTCAGGCTGCCTGCGCAAGCCGGGTGGGCCAAACCAGGACGGCGAGCAGTGCGACGAGGACGACATTCCGCAGGAGCACGATGCCCGCCAATCTGAAGTCGAGGGCGTACGCGAAGTACCGCTCCGGAAACCAGACCTGGGTCAAGACGAACGCAGCCGTCAGCAGTGCGGTTGCGAGCAGCCCTCGGCGGCCGCGCACGAGCGGAACGAGCGGCGCCAGCCAGAGCAGGTACTGCGGCGAGAGCACCTTGCCGAAGACGACGAATGCGCACACGCAGCCCGCCGCGTACCGCAGCAGGCGTTCCGCAGAAGCTGGCCCGCGCGCGAACGCAATCCACAGACATACGAGCGCAACGACCTGCAGCGCCGCGAACAGCGACCCCAGCGCGGTCTGGGCGGCGATGTTCTGCGAGCCGTGCGAGCTGATCACGGTCGGGTGCGTGAACGTCGTCAGCAGCGATGCGCCGAGCGACTCCACCTGGAGCGGCCGCGATGCCTGCCCGGTGAGGCTCGACCACAACCCGCCCGGAGCGAGCACTGCGAACGGCACCACGATCAGAGCGAGGACGACAGCGCCCGGGACGATGTCGCGCAGACGTCCGCGGCGGACGGTCCACGCGAGCGCCAGCGGCACGAGCACGAGCGGCCAGAGCTTGGCGGCGACTGCGGCACCGAGCAGCGCCCAACCGATGCGCTGCCAACCCGCGAGTAACGCCCCGACGGCGAGGGTGGTGAGAAGCGCCGGCCACAGGTCGAAGCGAGAGAGGATCAGCGACCCGGAGAGGAGCGGCACGAGCGCGACGTAGAAAGCGGCCAGGGGACGGATCCACGCGACCGCCCCGACGAGCAGGACGCCAAACAACGACATCAGCCACGCGAACGACGTGGCATACGCACCGCCGGCGAGCGAAGGTACGACGAAGACCGGCAGCGCGCCGGGTGGATACTCGACGGCGAAGTCGCGGTAGGGGACGCGTCCGTCGACCATCGCCGTGCCGTAGTCCTGGTAGGTCGGCCAGTCGACGAGCTGGCCGTGTGCCCAGAAGAGCGTGTGAACGACGCCCCACGCGACGAGGAACACGGCCGACGCGCACAGCGCGACGGCGACGCGATCCTCAAGCAACGACGAGTGTGCTGTTCTCGTCATCCTCTGCCACGTGCGGCTCGAACGTCGCGGCAGCCTCGCGCTGCGCGCCGCCCGGTAGTGCTCCGACGAGCGCGAGCGCGACGAAGGGGAACATCCAGGGGAGGTACAGGTACGACCAGTGCGTGAGCACGACCTCGAAGCCGATCAGCACCGCACCGGTGAGCGCGGCCATGCGGAGCGGTGAGCGCCGCCGAGGGAACCACGCGAGCGCCAGCGAGCCGCAGACGAGCAGCACCTGAACCCCCCGCTGGACGAGGTGGAGGTCAGGCAGGCCGCGCGCGTGGTACTGGCCCCAGTCCCAGATCGAGAACGGTGAGTCGCGCCCGAGCTGGAAGCTGACGGTGCGGTCGTAGAACACGCGCGCAGCATGGAACGGCGAGGGCTCCAGCAGGAACACGAAGAAGACGAGCGCCGTCGTCGCGAGGAACCCGACCGCGTAGCGCAGCGTCGCCCGGCCGAAGCGCGCGTCTGGGTAGCCCGACCAGAGCGGGACGAGCAGCAGCGAGGCGAACTTCGTCCAACCCGAGAGCGCGACGGCCGCGCCGCGGCCGACCGGGCTCGTCAGCGCGAGAAATCCCCAGATCAGGAGGGCGGGCGGGATCGAGTCGTTCGTGTTCGAGCTCGACGCGTATTGAGAGAACGGCCATGCGACCCACGCGAACGCGAGCGTCGCGGCAAGTCGCGGGCCACCGAACCTGCGCCCGACGAGGCCGAGCCCGAGCAAGCAGATCGTGTCGAACAGGATCGATGTGAAATGCACGGCCGGGAGTGAGTCCCACTGGTGGCTCCATCCGAAGATCGCGTACCCGGGGATGTAGGCGAGGTAGGAGACCGGGCCGTAGGTGTCTCCGAGCGGGTTCGCATTCTCACACTTACCGTTGGTCTGGATGCGGTCGCGTACCTCTCCTTCGCTGTCGGGGAGGCCGCACTTGGGCCTGTCCTCCTCGACGGGGAAGTGCCCGTAGGGACTATCGCCGCGCACGATCCGGTCGGCCCCGATCACACCCGAATAGCCGACGTCGATCACGTTCGACGCGCGCACGTTGAGGCCGATCCGAAAGCCTGCAGCGAACACCGTCGCGGCGAGCAGGAGCCACACCGGCCACACCGGCGCGCCGCGTGAAGGCGTGTCGCGGCGCGCGATCCAGACGCAGCGCAGGAGCAACCACGCGAAGGGCGGGTACGCAAGTGACGCTGCGGCGAACACATGGCCGTGGTTGAAGAACCACAGCGACACGGAGAAGGAGAGCAGGACGAGCAGATCCGCGTTGCGCAGCGATAACACGCGTCGCCAGTCGACCAGCCCGATCAGGAAGAGCGCGCAGAAGGTCAGCCAGACCGGGAGCGAGTTGATCTTCTCTCCCCCGAACGCACCCGTGTAGCCGCGGCCCATGCGCCAGGCGACCTGCGGCCCGACCCAGGCCTCGACGATCGCACCCGTCCCGTCGTCCACCTTGCCCGTTGCTATCTCGCCGGCAGCACCGGAGTAGACCTGCACGGTCCACTGGCCGTCCTTGAAGGACGCGTACGTGGTCGGATTCGACGGATAGCGCTTCAGCCATCGCACGACCCTCGCGTCTGCGAGGAACAGGGCGATCACCTGCTGCTGATTCGACCGTGGCTTCGCCGCGCCGAGCGTGGACGTTCCGGTGAGCGCACCCGGCGCCGTGACCGTCGTCGTCGTGACGATCGTGGTCGTCGTCCGTGTCGTCGCCGAGGCGGTGCGGGTCGTCGTCCCCGCTGCGAGCGCCGGCGACACGAAGGCCAGCGCCACGGCGAGGACGAGCGCCAGCCTCACTTGCGAAAGCTCCAGAGCTTGTTGCCGAGGAAATTGAGCGGCGTCACGAGGACGATCGAGACCGCCTGGGA
>JACDGR010000015.1 GCA_013821525.1 Actinomycetota bacterium | reverse complement strand
TCCTGATCGCTGGGGCGTTCGCCGCCTGGGTTCCCAATAGCTGGTGGCAAGGGCTCTTCTTCGAGTCGCATACGACCTTCGCGAAGTTCTGGGGGCCGTTGATCGGCCCGCTCGTTGCCGTCGTCAGCTTCGTCTGCTCGATCGGCAACGTGCCCCTCGCCGCAGTCCTCTGGAACGGCGGCATCAGCTTCGGCGGCATCCTCGCCTTCATCTTCGCCGACCTGATCATCCTCCCGATCCTTGACATCTACCGCCGCTACTACGGCCTCAAAATGGCGCTCTTTCTCCTCGCGACCTTCTACGCAACGATGGTCGCGGCGGGACTCGTCGTCGAGTTCCTCTTCTCAGGCATCGGGCTAACACCGCACGTGCGCAACGCGAAGACCGAGATGGCACAGATCAGCTGGAACTACACCACCTGCCTCAACATCGTCTTCCTTGCGCTCGCCGCGCTCCTGGTCTGGCGTTTCTTCACAACCGGCGGCCGCCAAATGCTCGCAATGATGGACGAGCCGATGGACGACGAACACGCGCATCATCACCATGGCGAAGGCGACGCAGCGACGGCCTGAGATGTATGGCGAGCGGGCGCGCGGGTCGGCGATCGATAGCTCAAGCGGGGCGCAGTGCCCGATATCGCGTCCTGAGCGATTAGGACACAGAGCCTACGTCCGACAGCCGAATTACTGTCCGCGGACGCGGTGATGGTCAGGCTTGAATTCCGGGGTCGGGTTGCTTCTCTGTTGCGCCACGAGGCGGAGCAAATCCACGCGCGCATCGCTGCCGAGGGTTTCGAGTCGTCGCGTGCGCGCGATCTGGCCCTCGCCCTCGATTGGGCACTCTCAACCGATCAGGTTGTTCCGCTCCGCCGAAGCGAAGTGCGTGAGCTTGATCGCCTCGCGGCGAGGCACGCGGAGATTCACGCTCTCCTCCGCCAACTCACGCCCGCCGCGAAAGCGGCATAGCCGCCCTCGCTCTAGAAGCTCGCGCGCACAACGAGGCCAAACACGATAAGCGCCGCGAGGATCAGTGCGATCCGTAGCAGAGGCGGACGACGCCGCCGACGGCGTTGCGGACGCTCGACGGGCTGCAGGACGCGGATCCGCACCAGGCACATCGTGCCCTTTGTGCTCGGCTTTCGCGGCGCCTAGCGAATCGCGAGCCGTGGGCTACACAACCCGGCTCGGGCGCACGACCTCATGCCAGCGTGGGGCCGAGCCATGGCCTTCGACTCGGGAGGGTCGGAGGCACAGAGGAAGCGGGATCAAACGAAGGGCGCTGAACTGCGCCGGTGTTCAGCGATACACCCTGACCGAGTGTGAGGATCAGCTAGATCCGTCGAGCACCAGATCGACCCGCTTTGCAGGATTCTCCGCTCGGATGTAGCGGTCTTCTTCGGGCATCCATTCGGTGAGCCAGCGATCTCGCGTGTCTTCGCCACCACGAAGCAGACCGCGCTTCAGGCGGATTTCGTGTGGCGCGTCGATCCACGCGGTGAAGTCGTAAAGGTCAAAGAGTTCTTGTCGAGTGCTGTAGTTACCCTCGATGACGACGATTCCGTCCAGTGGGACTGTGTGCCAGTCAGCCAGCTGGTCAGCTATCCAGTCATAGCGTTGATAGGTCGCGACTTCATCTTCGGATAGCGGCAGTAACACCTGATCCCGGAGCCGTCGCCAGTCGAAGTTGCCACCAATTTCAGTGTCCCCGCCGACAGCCCGAGCGTTCCTATCGTGAGACGGGCGGTAGAAGTTGTCGAACTCAACGACCGTCACATCGTCAGCGGTCGTTTCGAGTTGGCGAGAGAACGTGCTCTTTCCGGAGCCACCCCGCCCGTCGATGCCGACTAGCAGCGTCCGATGACGGCGGTTCAACCGTCGCAGCGACGCGAGGAAGTCTTCTGGAGCGAGAATCGTTTGGGCCATCGCCAGCGGATGATTGCAGCGAATGAACCGCATGTCGTTCGCCTCGGGCAGCGTTTGCGATAACGCCTGAGCGAGTCGGTCAATCTGTTGCCGAGAAGACGACATGACCAGTGACGCCAGCCCGGATGAGTCCGGGACTCGGGCCGGTGAAAACAACGCCTCAGAACACGCTCGGTTCCATCGGTGTGGCGGCGAGCGTGTCGAAAGACATTGTGAGCGTCAGCTGGAAAGCGTCCAAGCCGATTCCGCAGCTCGCCGGATGGCTCGCCGTCGTGAAAGCAGGCGACAAGATCCTGCAGGGCGGCGGCACATATGTCGCGCAGCGTCCTGCACACATCCTGAGACTCTCAACCGTTAGCGGTTCCCGGGCGCTGGTGCTCGTCGCGCCCGACTACCCGGCGGGCGGATTTATGGGCGGCCACGTCATCATCTTGTGGAACTGGGGCGGTCACGGCTACTTCATCTCTCTGCACCTGGACCGCTCCCGAACCGCCGCCCCTTACACCCAGGCTGAGCGAGTGAGCGCGGCGCTTGTAATTGCCCGCAGCGCAGCTCCGTCGCCAGGCTGAGCACGATTTCAACGCGAGAGATTCGGGCGGACTTCCCGGAACCACGCGTGTTCGCGCTCAACCTGGTCGATCGTTTCAGCGGGCCACTCTTCGCGCCGTCCTTGTTCGGTCATCCAGTGGTATGCCTGGTCAATTGCGTCCATAAGTTCGCTATCTACACGGACTCCGTAGGCGTCTGCCACAAGGTGGATCCGCCGAGCTTGCTCACGCACTGAAAGGTCGGTCTGTTTCAGACGCAACGCCTTCCAGATGTAGTAGCCGAGTTCTTCGAGCCGCTCGCCGGGGGCGCGCTTCATCGAAATCGATGAGTGCGATCGCTTCATCATCGCGCCAAATAATGTTCCAGGGCCCTGCGTCGCCGTGCAGGACGACGCCATGGTTCTGACGCAGCTCATCAGAAGTCGCCGCAGCCGACTGGTGCAGACGGAAGAGGAGTTGCGCGCCCGAACGGAGTCGATGGTCAGACAGTGTTCCAACTTCCATTAACGACTCGCCAGGCACGAACGACAGCACCTCGCGGCCCAGCTCATCGATCCCAAGAAACCTAGGGGCGCCGTAGAATCCGAGCGCCTCTAGTTCCCTCAGGAACTGATGCACAAATACCGAGCGTGGCGAGAGCGGGCGACGAACGGTATCCCCGATCCGCACTACCCCAGATGTGACCCAGCCGCCAAGTAGCGGTATCTCGATCGCTTCTTCGTCATGGGCCGCGCCGGTCACTCGCCGATTCTCGCAGACGTCCGCCCGAGGAGGCGACTGTCGCACGGCCTCTCGTGGTTAAGGGCCAGAGGAGTTGATCGCGGTGGTGAGGAGCACCTCCGCATGACGCCAACCGTCCTCAGCCGAAAACGGCAAACAGAATCGCCGCAACGACGAACGCGGCGACCTCCGCGGAGAGAGCCCCGAAGACTGCCCTCGTGGCGCCCACAGCCGCCTGCCAGAGTGGCGTTGCGTCACGAAAGCGCATCACGGCGAACGCCAACACCCCTGACAGGCTCGGAGCCACCAGGAGTGAAAAGTTCGAAGTCCATCTGGACGTGGCGACCCCGACGATCCCTACTGCGAATCCGAGCCAGAAACGGCGTCGATCCGTCCTGAAGTATCGGCTCAAATGGACACCGCCACGCCCACTCTGGCTAGCGAACGACGACTGCGTGGCAGGTGCGGCGAGAAACGGCACGACCTGAGCTGAGAGCTGAAGATGTGCGAGGCATAGATCGTCTACACAACGTAGCCCTCTCGATGAGAGACCCAGATTGGTCGAAGTCTGGCGGCCGTGCGCCTGAGCCGGTCGCGCGGGCTCTCACGAAGACTGCGTGACCGGAGGGACGTTTCTTGCGAACGTCAGGTTCGGAACGAGTGGTCAGTGATCCAGTTGAACTGGGGCTCGGTCAGTGTTTTGGGGGCGAACCATCCGAAGACGAGCCAGGCGTCTGTCTTCGCAGGCGGCGAGACGTTGCTTCCAAAGCGTCCGCGCCAACTCTCGCCCACACGAAGCACCTTCGGAAGCGGAGGTGTGAAGCTCGTCGCGGCGACCGCAAGCAACGGATTTGGCAGAGGTTTCCCGTCGTTGCGTTTGTCTTTGTAGGCGAGCCCAAATCCCGCACTCGAAGCGAGCCCAGCTACTGGTTGGCGCGGAACGATTCCAACCGGGCCGGGCGAGGCGTTCGTGATTTTCACAACGGCGCTCCAACCGTGCCCGGGGCTCAGGGTGATCTCTGAGATGAGGAAGCTGACACGACCTCGGTTCATAAGCTTCTTTTCATGCCAGCTAACGTGAAGGACGCGTGCGGAAGCGCCGCCACCTTCTCGTCCAGCCAGAGCTTGTGTCGGCACAGCGAGGGCCACCGCGACACACCCAAAAGCAAAGATCTTCGAGGCGTAGATCATCTAGGTAACATAGCGCGATCAGGGGAGAGACGCCAGACCTATATGGCTCGACCTACGGCGCTGTCGATCCCGCACGGTGCGGAGGTATCGGCCCCCTTCCGCGAGCTTGGCTGCACTATCGGCGAGACGCGGTAGCACTCGTGAGCCTCGGGTTCTGCATCGTCACCCTTCTGCTCTGCTTTCCTGGCGCACCGCTTGTGGCGCGAGTGCTCGGCCACGGCCCGAACGATCCCTTTCCATACGCCGTTTCGGTCTACCAGAAGCCAGCCGGGTTCTGGGCTCACGTTCCCGCGTTGCATTCCTTCGCTGACGCACGCGAGTATGACGCGCACCCCACAGCCCCGCCCGGCACCCCCCAAGCGCTCCTTCCACTTGGCGGGGACGGGCCGCTTGGACGTGACCTAGCGCTGCGGCTCCTCTACGGGGGACGGGTGACGCTGGAGGTAGCGCTCGGAGGGACGCTGCTCGCTGCTCTCATCGGCTTTGTATTTGGAGCTAGCGCTGCCCTCGCGGGCGGCTGGATCGATGCGTTGATAACGCGGCTTACCGAATTCGTGATGGCTTTTCCGCTTCTCCTCTTGCTGATCATGATCGGCAGCACATCAGTTGGCGACAAGCTCTCATCGCTCACCCTCCACGGCATCTTCGCCCGCGGGGTCGTGCAACTCATTCTTGTCATCTCCGCATTCACGTGGTTCTACCCGGCCCGTGTAGTGCGAGCGCAAGTCCTCGCCATCCGTGAAGCTGAATTCATCGCAGCCGCAGAGATGCTCGGCGCCGGGCAGGCGCGAATTGTTCGAACTCACCTGCTACCGCATGTCATCCCGCCGCTCATCGCCTACTGCACTGCTGCGTTCGCGACGAACGTCATGCTCGAAGCGGGAGTGAGCTTTCTTGGCTCGGGTATTAAGCTTCCGACGGCGAGCTGGGGGAGCATTCTTAGTGCGAACTGGGGATCGCTCCTCAACCCGACGATCGATCTCGGAGGAGTGCGCGAACGCTCGCTCCTTCCGACGCTCGCACCAACCCTTGCGATCTTTCTCGTCGTTTATGCCGCCAATCAGGTGGCTGACGGAGTGCGCTACGCCTTGGATCCGGCGCGTTGAACCTCCGGACGTGCTTCTTCATCCTCCGGGGGGCGAGCGTCAGTGCTGCCCTGTTGCTCGCCCTGACGCTTGCGACCTTCGTGATCTTCTTCCGCATTCCGGCTGACCCAGCGAACTTCTTGCTCCGGGATCCTCAACGTGCAACCGACGCCGAGCGAGCAGCGGCCCGTCGCGCGCTTGGCATTGATCAATCGGTCGCTCTTCAATACTTGCGCTACTTGAAGAGACTTTCGAGAGGCGACCTTGGCTATTCCTGGGCCGGAGCGCAGGTTGGTATCAACGGCCAGGCAAGTGGAATCCCTGTGCGCCCAAAAATTGAGGCTGCCGCCAAAGTCACAGGATCGCTGGCGCTCGGAGGAGCGTTGTGCCTGGTGATCCTTGCGATCCCTCTCGGGCTCGCAACCGGCGCGAAGCCGCGAAGCAAACTCGATCGTTTCGCCGGGGCAACGAGCGTTCTTGGTGTGTCCTTGCACCCGCTCCTACTCGGCATCGGGCTTCAGATCGCCTTCACGCAATGGCTGCATGTGCTTCCGCAGCGAAGCTACTGCTCGCCGTTTGGTCGCAGCTACTCCTCCTCACCTGACGGCCTCTCGCTTACGAGTTGTGGCGGCGTCGCATCCTGGGCCGACCATCTTCTACTGCCGTGGATTACCTTCGCGCTCTTCTTCGTCGCCTTGTATGCACGCACTACTCGCTCGCGCGTCGAAGAGCTTCTTCGAGAGCCGTGGGCGCAGGTCGCACGCGCCAAAGGAATGAGCGAACCACGACTACTGCTCCGTCACATCCTGCCGAACGCAGCACCACAAATTATCTCGATGCTCGCAATGGATCTAGGGCTCGCAGTAGGCCTTGCGATCTACGTCGAGACGGTCTTTGGCCTGCCCGGCCTCGGCAAGCTGCTTCTTGATTCGCTCCAGGGAAACGAGGGCTTTGATCTACCGGTCATTTGCGGAATCGTCCTTACAACCGGAACCGCGATAATCCTCAGCAATCTGTTGGCCGATCTCGCGGCGGCCTGGATCGACCCTCGCCTTCGCAACTCCCGCACCCTTGCGCACCGCCAATCACGCACCGTGCATCGTCTCTCTTGAAGCGACCGCACAACGGCGCTTAGCGCTCCGGAGACGACCTCTCGTGAAGCGGGTTGATTAGAACCTTCGAGCCCTGATCGTGTCGGGTTAGGTGCGGGACGGGGTGGATCGCTGGCGTCGGATGGTGGGGATTGCGCCCCGAGGCGTGCTGGGCAGCGGAGAGGGAGACGCTGATTCCGGCGGCGATCACTATGACTGCGACGCGGCGCCGCACTCGACGCCGAAGCCGGGTGCAGCGGGCATTCCAGGAGCTAATGAGATCCTCGACATCACCGAGCCGCGCCAACGCACAGCGCTCCGCCTCGTCACGATCAGACGAGGCGGCAAGCTCGTCGGTCAGAACGTCTTCGAGGTGGGCGCTGATCTCAGCGAGCATCCGCTGTCGATCCTTGCCGTTGCCCTTGATGGCAGACCTAAGCCGCGCCAGATAGTCGTCTGTCCCGCTCACGCGCCGCTGATCACTGCCTCAATGCCCGAGCGAAAGCTCGCCCAATCTTCCTCGCGGACGCGAAGCGCACGTCTGCCGGAGGCGGTGAGACGATAGAGGCGACGACGACGGCCACTGTTATCCGACCAGCGGCTCTTGATCAGACCGTCATCCTCCATCCGCCGCAGGGCGGGATAGACCGTCCCCTCGGCGTAGTCGAAGCGCCCGGCGCTCGTATCCCGAACGTGCTCGATCACCGCATAACCGTGGCGCTCCTCGTCTCGAAGCGCCGCAAGAAGCAGCAGATCAAGCTGTCCCGTGAAGGTCTCGCGCCCCACAAATGCAGTCTAAGCGCTGCTCGCGGCGTGGAACCGAACGCCAAAACGGTTAGAAGCCGTCATCAGACGCGCTAGCATAGATGATCTATGCCTATCGGGCTAGACTCTTAAATGAAGATAGGACGGCTGACCGCTGGGTTGCCGCGGCCGTGGCGCGTTGTGATCGACTGGTTAGTGACGATCGTTGTGGCGATTGGGATCGTTCTTGGCGTCAAGGCGTGGATCGTGAATCCCTACAGGATCCCTTCCGGCTCGATGGAATCAACTCTTCACTGCGCAAAGCCTGCTCTTGATTGCGAGGCCCGGTTTTCAGATCGCGTGCTTGCTTGTCGGATCTGCCTGAGATTCTCGGAGCCCCATCGCGGAGACATCATCGTCTTCCACACGCCTCCGCTCGCGGCGAAGAGCTGCGGCAGCGGCGGAACATTCGTAAAGCGCCTAGTCGGTCTCCCCGGCGAAATCTGGTCGGAGAGAGCGGGCTATGTGTTCATCAACGCAAGGCGACTCAGAGAGGGCTACATCCAACCCGAACACCGTGACGCGGGGACGCTCCCACCGAGGCGCATCGCAGCGGGTCACTACTTCATGATGGGCGACGATCGAAGCGGCTCGTGTGACTCTCGAAAATGGGGAACAGTGGCGCGCGGGGAGATGATCGGCCGGGTGATCGCAACCTACTGGCCTCCTACCCGGCTAACGGTTCGCTGATGTCGTTGAGCGGTCGCGGTTTTCGAGCATCATCGGGAGAGGTTGAACGAGCGGCCCACAGCGAGTGCTTGCTCGATGACTCGCGGAGAAGCTCGCACTCCCACCATGACATTCACCTGGTAGGCCTTTCCTTTGAGCACTAGGTCGGCTGCGGCACCTCGACCGTTAAAGCACTCAAAGCTCGGATGACGAACCCGAACGAGCTTCGCCAGCGGCGCGCGGCCCTGTATGGCGCCCTTCGCACCGCTGTATTTGAGTGAATCCCAGCCGACCACAACGACAACCGCACCGGCAACCGGAATGCGGTAGGCGGCTATCTGACAGTGGCTCGATCTCGCTTTCACCCCGTGTGTTCCGACGACGAGCAGTGTCTTTGGGTCGAACACCGCTCCGGCGCTTGCAGGCGGTAGGGGTGCCCACCCCGCCGGGAGCGTCAGCCTGATGCCATGTGATTGGACAACACGGAACCCTGGCGCTGCGACGGTTGTGCCAACGACAAGTAGCGCGAGTAGTGCGGCGACGAGTAGGTGTTTGCGGAACTGGCTAGCGAACAATCTTGAACGCTCGGGTCGGAGTCGAGATTAGGCTGCCGCCCGGCCCGTGGTAGCAAACGCCGCAGTAGAAGGCGACCTCGTAGCGGCCGGGGGAGAGCCGCGGAATCTTTATCTCAAGTCGCTGCACACGCACCTTTCGGAAGCTGATTTCGGATGTAGCCGCCGCCGTTTGGCGGCCCGGAAACTTTCGGCTCGCAGATGCCGCGGCGGCCGCAGGGCCGGGGGCGCAGCGCGAGAGAAGAGGGAACGAGAAAGAGCGGGATCTTCTGCCATAGGCGTAGTCCTGCACTCACGCGGAGCCGCAAGGTCTCCCCGGCTCGGACAGAGTGAGGCGTCACGGCATCGACGCTGATGCCTGCGGAGGCGCTGCTTGTAAAGACAAGCGCGAGCGGGAGGGCGAGCGATACTAGGAGAAGGCGCATCTGGATCGTTATACGTCGCTAGCTTTGTCGGAAGTCCGTTTCGCGTGAAATCAATCTTCGCCTGAGAAGTCCGTGGGACAACTCATCCGGCGAGCCTCCGAGCGCCCTGGACAAGTAGCTGCTCATCCGAGGCTTCGATGGACACGTAGATCCCGTCTCGTTGCATGAGGCCGTAGTGGCCGCCGAAGGTGAGTAGCTCGCCCTCGGGAGGGAAGTAGCCGCGCACACCGCGGATGAATCCGAGGTCGGGAGTCTTCGTCTCTGCAACCTGGAGATACCTGCCCGTCGGTGGCGGAACTCCAATACCGCCGCCTGATGGCTCGCCGTAGTAAAGCGTGATGCCTTCGTGGGTTGTCTTCCACTGTCCAGTCGCCCGGTCGAGCCCTTGCCGTCGCACCTCTTTTGCGATGCGCGAAAGCTTCAGCCCGAACACCTCCCGCCCGGCGGTCAGGGGAGCTTGCCCGAGCAGCTTCGTCGCCTGGCTGATCGAAAGCGAGCCCGTCCGTGCGAACGACGAGACTTCGTTCTGTGTCGGGTTCGGCTTCGTGAAGTCGCCTGAGCCAGAGGGGAGTGTTTCGATCGAGGCGATTGTCGAGATTCCGTCGGGGCTGAGTTCGCCGTCGCGGGTCTCGCGCGTCGCAACTGGCTTGAACGTGTCGTTTGAGACGGCCACGTCGTGCGCCCATTCATGGAGCTTCCCGTCGCTTGTGTCGGGAAGCATCTGCGTGTCGATGCGGATCCAGGTAACGGGACTCCCGTTTATCGTCGCGTTGCCGAGGATGCGCGCGGTGCCGTTCCTGAGGGCTTGGCGATATCCGATGGCAAGAAAGCTGAGCGTCTTATCGAGGTAGGCGACGCGGCCGCTCTTGTAGGTCACGTCCCCTTGAACGACGCCACGAAAGCTTGTCAGGTCACGGACGCCGCGCGTGGGATCGAACCACAGCTCCTCGCTGCCATGAACGAACGAATGCGTGCCCGTCTTCAGGTCTACGACTGTCGCGCCAAAGCCACTCTCGATCGTGACGTGTAGAACAGGGCCGCTACCGATGGCCGCCGCTGCGCGATCAAGGAAATTCGTGTTGCCCTGCCCACCAAACGGCCACGCGAGAACGAGTGCGAGGATGATCGCGGCCAAACCTGCGGAGGCGCCGAGCATCGCTAGTAGCGGTCGGCGCCGCCAGAGCCTCGCTTGCGGGCTGCGCACGGTGATCACGGCCTCCCATGGACGAGCTGCCACACGGGGCGGCGAGATCTCATCAAGGGCGTTGCGGACTACTTGATCGATCGTTTCCATGGTCTTACCTCCTCAAGTTCTGTGGCGAGGCGCCCGTGCGCGGCGTGCAAGCTGGCCGCCACCGACCCCGCGGCGATCCCAAGCGTTGAGGCAATCGCTGCGTAGTCAAGATCGGCGTAGTAGCGAAGGAAAAGCGCGTTTCTCTGCTGCTCGGGGAGTGCTGCAATGCGGGAGCGAACGAAGGAACGCTCAGTGCGTTCCAGGGGTTCGTGGTCTGCGGCTCCTGCCTCGATGTTCTCTATGGCAACTTCACGACGGGTCGCCCGCCGTTTCGCCTCATTAATGAGAATCCGCCAGAGCCACGCTTCAAGCGACCCCTCGCCACGAAACGCCTTGCGGGACTTGATAGCGCGAGCGAAAGCCTCGCTCACGGCATCAAGGCCAAGTCCCTCATCTGCGGCAATAGCGATCGCCACGCGCTCAAACGCACGGCCACGACACCGGTAGATCTCCTCGATCTGGTCGACCTCTGCGCCAGCTTTAGCGCGCTCGCTGCCCTTCACAGGAGTAAGACCCGGCACAAGGCGAGATTCTTTAGTGCGATCGGAGCCACCGCACATCTGCTCGCGCGGCGCGAGCTGATCACACCCGGGGTCACGGGCGCCCTCCCTTGCTTTGTGCTCAGCAGGGCTAACGTTCTCTAAGCGTGAGGCGAAGCAGCGACAGCTGTGTCATTTACTTTCCGCAATGACCATCGTGGCTCATTTGATCTCGATCGTTTGGCTGGTTAGGCGGGACTCGGGTCGAGCAGCTTGAAGCGCCGGATCGTCTGTCCGGGAGAAGGAACCGAACGCGACATACATCGCCTTGTTGCGTGGGACGGAGCTGTCACCCGCGAACGATCCAGCCCAGCGCTGGTGGGGCTGAAGCAGGGCGGGTAGGGGCGGGTTGAAACTCTTTGCAGCGAGGATCTCGTAGCCGATCCCCGCGGAGCGGTCAGCAGCAGAGGGCTCGACGACCAGAGACATTCCTTCTTGCGGATAGACGATGCTGTAACCCGGCGGTAGGTGAGGTTGAGTGATGCGAAGTGGGTGGTCACTGTCGTTTGTCATCGAGGCATAGACCCGCCAACCGGCGGCTGAGATCTCGAACTTTGTGACGCGGGTTCGGATTCGCCCCTGGCCCGTGTCACGGGGGAGAGCAAAGGCGTCGACGAACTGCAGCGGGTAGGTCTTGAGCGTTGAGACCGGAACTTTGGTGTTGGTGTTGGACTTGCCAAGGGCATAAGCGCCAACCGCAATCACCAAGGTGCCAGCTACTGCAAGGCCGATACGGACACGAGGGCGTCGAGCTATCAGAGCGATGTCCATTTGTCCTTTCCTTCGCAGTCGAAGGCGCGGGTCAAGCCACGCGCCCGCTACATCGGCGAGCAGGTTGAGTGCAACGACAAAGGCACCGACTGTGGTGACGAGCCCGGCAGTGAGCGGAAGGTCATAGCCGCCGCTCTGGCCGCTGAACGCCTCGACGGCGAGATGTCCGAGGCCAGGAAGACCGAAGACCGTCTCGATATAGATGGCGGCCGTAAGCGCCGTCCCGGCGTCAATGGCAATCAGCGGCAGCACCGGCCCCATAGCGTTTCGAAGCGCGTGTCCAAGGACGACGCGCGGCTCTGACGCTCCCTTCGCCCGCGCTGTGGCGATCCACGGCTCGTTCAACGTCTCAAGTAAGCGTGCGCGGATCATGCGCATGTAGAGAGGAAGAAAAAGAAGCGCGAAGACGATCCAGGGGACAACAAGATGCGACGCCCAGGACGAGACGCCGTTGCATCCATAGGCCGCTGCGAGTGGGCAGTAGCGCGATTCGGGCAACCCAAGCGAGTGTGAGAAGAAGTTGCGCAGTCCGATCGCCAAAACGAAGGGATGCACGGCAAGGCCAACAACGCTGAGAGCGAGCAAGCCTCGATCAGGAACCGAGCGTGCTCGGGTCGCGGAGAAGCAGCCGAGCGCGAGCGCGAGTGCGAGCATCAACACCATGCCGCCTGCAACAAGTGACGCAGTGATCGGCAATGCGGACGTGATCTCGCTTCGAACGCTTCTCCCTTGCGTCCATGAAGTTCCAAGCGACCCATGGCGCACGAGCTTCCAGACAAACGATCCGTACTGGACGAACACCGAGCGATCGATGCCGAGGCGATGGTCGGCCGCTCTGATGTCGGCGTCTGATGTCGTTGTGTGTGGCCCACATTCCACCACCAGGCACGCCGGGTTTGTGGGGATCGTGTTGAAGACGACGTATGTCAGGAAGGTCAGCGACACGATCAGGAGGAGGCCAGAGAGAGCGCGCCGCGCGGCGAAGCTGAACATCTAGACGCCCTCTTTGGGGCTAAGGGCTGAGCGAAGCCCGTCTCCGGCAAGAGCGAGCGACAGGACAGTTACGAACAGGATGAGCGCGGGCCACACCATCAGAAGAGGCGGCTTTGGGTAGATGCCGCCATCTGCCGCGCCTGGGTCGAAGACGAGCAGTGTCCCCCAGTTCGAGGCGAGGAGATTGCCCCAGCTCGCTGTGCCAAGTCGAACGCCGAAGTTCAATACCGAGAGCGACGCCTCTAGGATGATCACGCCCGAAGCGACGAGCGTTCCCCAGACGATCAACGGGCCTGTTACATGGGGTGCGAGGTGCTGACGGATGATGCGCGCATCGGAGGCACCGATCATGCGCGCGGCTTCGACAAACTCTTGTTCCTTGAGCGAGGCGACTAACGCTCGCACGAGGCGCGCGGGGTAGAACCAACAGAAGATACCGACAATCAGCCCGAGCCCGGCTACGCCGGGTTGTAGTAGCCCGTGCAGCGTCACGTTCTCAAAACGAGCAGCGACAGTCTGACCAAGCGCGATCATCAGAAGTAGCAGCGGGAACGACATCAGTAGCTCCGTTAGCCGACTGACAATCGCATCCGCGACGCCACCGAAATATCCGGCGATCGCGCCAAGAATGACACCAAGAAAGAGAGCGATCGCACTTGCGATAAACGCGATCTCCAGCGACACGCGACCACCCGCTAGAAGGCGAAGCAACTCATCGCGGCCAAGGGGCCCATCAGCGCCAAGGAGGAGAAGGGCTTGATGCGCGCTGCCGTCGGGTGCGGTGTAGGCGACTCGCGTGAAGGGGCCTGCTGGGTTCAGATTGACATCGACGGCAGCAGGGATCGGCTGGCTTCCGTCGTGTCCGAGCAACACTTCCAGCGCGGGCTCAGCAACGAAGCAGGCGGCCACAACAGCGCAGAGAGTCAGCAGTGCGACGAAGGCGACCCGATCACGCCTGAACCGCCGCCAAACAAGACGCCACTCGCTAGGCGAGGAGCCGCCGAGCGCAGACGGGTCGTGCGCCCCGCGCGCCGAGTCGGTGGATCCCTTTTGTGCCATCAAAGGAGCTGCCACGACGACGATCTCGACCTCATCGCGCTCGAATCATTTCGGCGAACTTCGCGGGCTCGGTTACTTATGCCCGCTGCGGTGCGCGGGTTCGGCCCCGGTCACCACGATGCTCTCGCAGGGCGCGGCATGCCCGGTGACAGAAATGCGCGTGCCGCGCACGACCGGCCGCACGCGCCGCACGCAAACCGCTGTGATGCGGTCCGACCATCCCCGCGCGCGATGACCGCCCCAGCGCATGTGGATCTGGATCGGGCTTGAAACGGTGTCGAGCCAATGACCCTGCTGCGCGGCGACTGCGCCGCTCACCAGGAACAGCGCCGAAAAGACGATTGCAACGGTGATGCTCGTGCGCCGCCGCCGCTCGCGCGCCCGAACCTGGCGCGCCGCTGCCGCGCGAAGCCCGTCACGATACTGCGCGACTAGATCGGCGCTCACGCGGTTCCTTCCTCGATCCGAAGGCGCATCGAGCGTAGGCCGCGGGAAACACGACTGCGCATTGTCTGCTCGGATTCCCGCGCATCCGCGGCAAGCGCCGCGTAGTCCGTTTCAGCGATCACGTGACCGACCACCGCGTCGTGCTGGTCTGAGGGAAGGGATCCGAGAGCCTCGGCGATGTCGTTGCGCTGGCGTGAAGCGTCGAGCCGCAACAGCGCATCGTCTAGCTCGCCATCGCACCCTACCGCCGAGAGACCAAGCTTCTGGCGTGCGCGCTCGTCCGCCCGTCCGCGCCGCTGCCAGTCGCGCAGAAGATTCCTGCTCGTTACAGCGAGCCACGGCCATGCCGATTCTCCGTCCGCAAGTTTGCCGCGATAGCCGCGCATGAGGAGGCGAGCGAAAGTCTCTTGGGCAACATCCCACGCCGCCTCTTGCGTAGCACCAGTCCTCTGCAGGAACCGCACTAGGTCGGGGAGGTAGCGGTCGTAGAGGGCGCAGATCGCATCGGGGTCGCTGCGAAGAGCCTCCAGTGCCTGCGCGTCGCTCAGCATCTCACCCTCACCCTAAGAGAACGAACGAGCGATGACATCTGTGACGAGGCTCCGGCGGCGGGCCGTCCCAAGGTGCGAGATCAGACTCGCGAAGCGCTCTACTGGCGGGGCCGAGCGTCAGACGGGAAAGCCTTGGTGCTCGTCTGGTTCGGATACCGCGCACGGGCCGGATGGAATCAGCAACGCGCGGTTCGATCCGCATGCGCTCATACCGAGTTGCCCTTACCGCCGCCTCGGCACCGGCGGTGGTGCGGGGATCGCTTGGTTAGCGACGACCTTTCCTTCTGCGTTCAATCCGATGAAGCGGGTCGGAGGCGAAGCGCGAGTTAGATGGGCGTCGGGGATCCTGGCAAGCAGGTAGCCGCGCACCAAAGTGAAGGTGCTCGACCCGCCCCCCAGGTAATCGATGCGAACGCGCTTTATGTCTGGCCTAGCGCGACCAAGGAAGAAGTCCGTCTCGGTGCCGAACTGAAGCGGCGAGCCGTGCCAGCTTGCCGCGCGGCAGGAGACCATGACACCCGCAGCTCGTTTGCTGAAGTAGGTCTTGAAGTAGGCGCATTCACCACTGCCGGTTGCGCGGCCGACGAGAAGCTCCGCATGAGCCCCATGCGCGCCCTTGACCGCCATCAGCTGCTCTGCCTTTCCACGGGTCTGAGAAGGGCCGCCGGGGGCGAAGCCATCAACCGAATCGCTTGTGCCAACAACCTGACCTTTGGCGTTGTAGGCGACAAGGCGGGCGGGAAGCCGTGCCGTTGGGATCTCACCCACAAACGCGTTATCCCGTAGCGGAATTGGCAGGGATTGGCGGTTCGCAAGGATCGCACTGATCCGCGCGACACCATCGGCAGCAACGCCCGTCACTTCGACGAAGGTTGCCGACCCGCCGCCGGAGGTCGTGAAGTCAAACGGCGAGTGGGCGAACGTGTCCGGATAGGGGGCACAGCCTCCTCCGCCACCACCGGCGGTGGCGCCATAAACACAGATCCCGGCGGCAGGGCCACCGTGGTGGTGTGCGTTCAGCGTCACAACAATTCGCAGAGGACGGGACGGATCAGGGCTCAGCACACGGCCGAAGAGCACTTGCGACCTTGGCCCAAGTCCGTGGTAACCAAGTAGCCCTTTGCGGATCCGCGCAGGCAGAACACCAAGGCGCTCGCCGCGGGGATCATGTCGTTCCAACCAGCTGATATGTCCGTCCCTCAGCGGCGCAGTTACAGCTACCGCAGGCGGCGACGCAGCTGAGGCGCCGCCACCGGTGCCAAAGAGCTTTGAGACGAACGGGATACTCACGCGGCCTCTCGCTGTAATGGCGGTGACACTGCTCACCCTCTGGCCAACTTCCGGATCAACCGCGACATAGACGAATGCGTTTGAACGCACCGGAACCTTGTGGCGACCCTGATCATCCTGAAGGACGATTTGACGCACCAAGTCGGCAGCGATCCCCGCCGTGATCTGAAGGTGGGAGGAATGCAGACGCCAGATGCCATACCAAGCTGTTTTGGTGCCCTTGCCCACTGGCTGATCGGCGATAAGAACGCGTGCTGGTGCGTCCGAGCGCTTTAGGTCGGCTACCGGCGCGCAGCGAACACTTCCAGCCGCTCCGGAGATCTTGAGCTTTAAGCAAAACGTCGTGTTGCCGCTGCGGAAGCCATAGAGCGTGACCGTTGTTCCAGCGGCGCGGGTCGTGAGCAACTCCCGCAGATCCGTCCCGGTTGGGAAACCAATCCACGAGCGCTGATTGGCCTGGTCGAACTGACGCTGATCAGCGCTCGGCGCGGGTTTGCCTGGCTCGCCGCTGATCCATGTCGAGAATCCGCCCAGTCCCCGCGCAATCGCCGCGCCAAGCGGAGTCGTCAGCGCGACAGCAACAATCGCGGTAGCGACTAGGGCGAGCGCGAATTCCCATTTGCGCCTGCGGGGCTGGGGCAAAGATCCGCTAGCCGCCATGATGGCTTCCCAGTCAGGCTCGCCGCTCACCGGGTAGAGCTGCTCCAGCGCTGCCTTGATCACGAACTCGCTGTCGATCATCGCGCTGTCGCCTCCAGTCGCTTGCGCATTGTCTGATGCGCCGCACTCAGCGTTGCCGAGACTGTTCCGGGCTCGACGCCGAGCACGCGCGCGATACTTCGATAGTCAAGATCCGCGAAGTAGCGAAGAAAGACCGCTTCGCGCTGGCGAGGCGGCAGAGCAGCAAGCAGGCTTCGAACGCCTTCGGGTCCGTCGCCTACGGCCCCATTTGTGTGGCCGAGTTCGGAAACTTCCTCTAGCGGGACATCATGAGAGGCGCGCACTTTGCGCGCCTCTCGTAAGACGATCGCCCAGACCCACGCTTCGATCGTTCCTTCCCCGCGAAAGGAGCGGATGTTCCGGACTGCTGAAACGAACGCGGCCTGAACGGCATCCTTCCCGCCCTCCGTGTCACCGCTGATCGCGGTAGCGACGCGCAGAAAGGCAGGAAACTGCTGCCGATAAATCTGCTCCAGAGCATCTGTGCTCACCACCGGCTCCTTCCTCATACCCCTAAGAGTCGCAAAGGGCGGATCTTGTTTAGAGGAATCCGTGTCGCCGCCGAAGTTGCTTGGTGTCAGCGCTCAGATCAACGTTCTTGCGTTGTGAGGGCGAGCGGCCGATCCTGTTGTCATTTCCAAACTCTGCAGCTATCGAGAGATGAGTCTCGTCCTTGGTTGTTGGAGTCCTCTAACGATCTTCTTCAAGGTTTCGCCCGGCTAACCCTCTTGGCGAGTAAGCGTCGTAGCGTCTATGCAAAGACTGGCGCTCCTAGGCCTGGCCGCAGTCCTCGTTGCCGGATGGGGTGGAGCCTCCCAAGCGCTAGCTGCATGTCCGCCAACGCTGAGCTGGGCGCAGCACGCTTATGACCTCACCCGCACAGTGCGAGCACCAACGAACTCATCCACACCGATACCGAAGCACGTGGTCGTCGGGAGAGTCATCGCGCGCACCAAGCGACTGAGCTTTACCTGCGTGGCATTCCCGACTTGGCGCCCTCGCAAGGTCGCCGTCTATTCACTTCCTGGGATCAGCCCGTCAGTCGCGATCCGCGTCGAGGGCCCAACCTTCAGCTGGGCGATCTATATGCGGCGTGGCTGGCAGGTCATGCCGGGCACACCCCTCTGGCGACTCACCCACTTTCGCTGACCACTACTACGTCCCCGTGCTCGACCTTTCTGGTCTCGGCCATTATTTAGCCGCGTCCGGCGAGTTATCATCGGTAGATGGTTTGGGGTGCTCGCCTTGCCACTCTGCTGCTCGCAGGATGCGGCCTGTTCATCGGTGTCTCTGCGAGTTCGGGCTCGGGCTCAGCAGCGAATGGCGAGAGCGTCGCTTGCCCGATGAGCCACGTTCATTACACGGCCTATGCGGGTGTTGAAAGCGGACTTGCGAAGGTGCCATGGGTCGCAACGTCCTCAGGGACGTTCAAGGCGCACCTCTTCTTCTATGGGGGCGTTCCCTGGGCTAAGCAGCACCTCGTCGGCGCGCGAATATTCACGACGGCCAAGAAGCGCGATATCAACCCGAAGGTTCTATGGATCACTCGCACTACGGGTTACACCCGAACGCTTCGGATCGAGGGTCAGCGACTCGACGCGCCCGGCAGTTTCGCTGATCACTATGAGGGCTTCGGTGACTATCCGAGCTACGTCAATGTTCCAAGTGCGGGGTGCTGGCGGGTCACGATCAGCAGCGGGCGCGTTTCTGGGCGGGTTGTCTTCTCGGCGACAGACTGACGGGTTGCTGTTTCTGCACGTAAGCGGACTTACGGAGCCGCGCGGGGCGTATCTGATTTGGATGATTCGCCGAACGCTTAGCTGGTGTTCGCTGCTTTCCCTTCTTGCTTGCTCGCTAGCGTTAGCGGCGTCAGCTGACGATTCTGCGACTGGAGCGGCAACTCCAACAGTGTCGTTCCAGACGCTCCCACCGAGCTGGCACAGCTACTGGAGCCTTGGTGCTGTCGCGACGAGTTGGGCGTATGTGCCGGGCCGCAACAGCAACGGGCCAGCGGATCACATGCCGAAGGGCGGAACAATTGTCGAGGTGAGTTTCCCGACTCAGCATGTGCGCTTCCCCCCTCTCCGCTTGGTGCTTCCGCATCGACCGGCGGTGATGCTGGAAGGGACGACTGATACGCCTGAGTATCGAATCGAAGGAAGGATGCATGGCAGCAACGTGATGATTTCTGTGGACATCCGAAGTCCCCACCCATCTGCTGCCGAGCTGCGCATCGCGCAGCGGGTCGTTTCCGCAATCCGTTTTCACTGAAGGCACAGACGACCTGCAAGTCTTCGGGAGTGCCCCTTTCCGACGACGGCATCGCCGAAATCGAGTGCGAAGCGCCGAGCAATACGAACTCACTCGCTCATTCCTCGCAGACCGCCCGAGGTTTTTCCTCGTTCTCTTCGTCGAGGGCTAGCAGCAGTCGGGAAGCGCCTAGGCGGTCGTGATGGATACATCCTGGGCAGATCGAGCCACCGCGACCAAGATTGGCTGCAAATGGGAACCATGGACTCGGGAGGAGCGGGCTGTCAAACTTGCTTCCTATGGGCTCCGGGACGGCTCTTCACAGACAGCGCCGGTCTTCGACCGCTGACAAGGAACGTGTCGCACGTCGGCTCCGCGATGCGTGCGTGGAGGAACGGATTTCGCAAGACACTTTCATGCGGCGGCTGGACTTGGCGTTCTCGGCGCGAACACACGATGAGCTTGATTGGCTCGTAGCCGATCTTCCGGAACCGACGTGGATAACCCGTGCGTTAATCGCGAGCGTCGAGCGGGCCTCGCGCTGGAGTTGTCAGATTGCCGCTGCCTGGCGAGAACCCCGCACGCTTCGTCTAACGCTTCCGACGAGCGCAGCGCCACTCACCCTGGGTCGGTCGCGTGTGTGTGATTGCGTGATCGCCGATCCCACCGTTTCCGCGAGACACGCCACGCTGCGGTGGGTGGAGGAGAGGTGGAGTCTGCAGGACGTTGGCTCAACCAACGGAACCTTCCTCAACGGATCGCGGATCACAGATCTGGTTGAGGTGCGTCCCGGAGACGAGATAGCACTCGGTCACTCGCGGTTTATCCTCGCGCCTCCATCTCGGCCAAACTTCGTAATCTCAAGGATCGCCTAGGGAGAACACTCCACCTGCGGCGGGCCGCCGATCGCGTTCAGTCACTCGCCAGGCGGGAACTCAGCCCGGCGGCTTGGCTGTTGATCGGAGGGTGACGGCGTTCTGTGTGCTGAACGAGAGCACGCTCGATCCCACGTTGAAGCGCCCGAACCCGACGAAGATCTTCCGTCCGGAGGGCACTGTCCCCGTCCCGGCAAAATATCCGCTCCAGGTTTCGTGCGCCCCAATCGTCTCCCCAAGCGCCGGTGCGAAGCTCCGGGCTGAGAGCACCTGGAACTCGTTCGACCCTCGACCCTGACCCGCCACGCCGTGCGAGTTCGGGCGTGCTGGCGAGAGAATGAGCGACATACCTTGATGCGGGTAAGCGCCAGCGAACGAGCCTGGCGGCTGACTGACAAAGATGGGATGGGCGCTTTCGTTTGTGATCCGTGCATACACCCGCCAGCTGCCGCGTCCTAACAGCACCTTGAGGACGCGCGTGCGGATCGCTGCCGGGGAACCGAACTGTGCCGAGAGGTCGAATGAATCAGTCAGGTGAGCGGGAATCGTGCGCAGCACCGTTGCTTGCGCGGAGGGCGCCCGTGCTTTCCCAAGTTCAAAGGCAGCAAGGCCTACGACGACAACACCTGCAACTGCGAGCCCTGCCTTCAGCTTGAAGCCAAACGCGGACAACCGAGCCTCCTGTCGGGTAAGCGCACCGGAGTTGCATCGGGCTGGTCTCCAGCGACGCCAACAACGCTCCACTCACCGAAGGGCCTCTGGAGCCAAGTGGCAGCGAAGCGAAGTGCTCCGCCAGACAAGAAGACCTCGGCAAATCCGATCCGAACGATCATTCGGCTGCTGACCCTTCAGCTGGTGTCTGGGGCCCGCCACTCGAACGCCCATGCGATATCGACGAAGGCTCGACCACCCGCACCGACCCATCGGCGTAGTAGGCGGTTACCCTTCTGCTGGCGTTTGAGCGTCCTTCGTAGATCCAAATGTTGCCGACAACGGCAACCGTCGTGTCCTGGCCGTCGGCCGCGAAGGAAACAGCCCTGATACCACCCCGTGTAATCCCAACGGCAATGGGCGAAAGGGCCCCGGAACTCGAAGTCTCGTTCATCTCTTTCGCGGTTGTTGGATCGGACTGGGAAGCAGGAAGGCCACAGGCGATCGCTGCGCCAGAGACCAGAACGCATAGACCCGAAGCGGAGGTCTTGATCGCATAAACCCGCTGGCCGGAAGCGAGTTGCCTTACAACGCGCGCCGTCTCAGGTAGGAGTGGCCCGAAACCATCGCGCGTGGTCGGGCTGTTGCGATAGGCGATCCGGTTCTCGTCGTAGCGCTGCACCATGGCGGCGGCGGTCGGATCAAGCGCACTTGTTGGGGGTCCCTCCAGTAGCGATCGAAGATCGTTCCTTTCGAGAATCACTAGAGCCGCAGACACAATGTATGCAGCGAGGATCGCAGCGGCAAGGAATGGCTTTTGACGGCGCCGCCGTCCGTGCGTAGCTGTGACGGATCTCTTTCTGAGTGCGTGCAGAACGGACGGCCCCCCACTTCTCGCACCTATGTGGCGTCCGCGCGTCTTAGTTGGGGTCAGACGCCTTCTCGTTTCCGTTGCGTTGGATAGTCGTCGGGCGCTGGTCTCGTTCATACCTACAGAACGCGCCAAAGCCTCGACTTGTGACGACGCGTGCGAGCGGACGGTGCGGCTGAAGAAGTCCTCGAAGGCCTATCTGTTGAAGAACAACGACGGCAGTACCGCCGCCGACTCGGTTGAGGTGTTCGCGCCGGTGATCTTTGAGGCTCACGCGCCCACGAAGTGGCCGAAGGTGCTTTCGCTTGACGCAGCGCCTGCAAGCTTGCCTTCCAAGGCATCGCTTCGAGTGCAACGAGTGAGTCCTTGCCGTCTGTCTCACCCGTAAGGAGGTTGTCCGGATTCTCGTAGAAGTTTGAGCGGCGGTCCTCCCGCCCCGTCCGTTGCCGTCGGCAGCGTTTTGGGCGAGTGAAGTCCATTCGAGACA
>JACDGR010000290.1:600-4682 GCA_013821525.1 Actinomycetota bacterium | reverse complement strand
TGCGGACAGGTCCGACTATTAGCGTGAAGATTCATCCGGTGACCTCCTCTGGCAGCTGAGTGGCTTCGACACCCCCAGCCTCCAGAGAGGCCCGGATGAACAACGTCGTTAGGAACTACAGCTAGTCAAGCGGCTGTGCGGGCAAGTCAAGTGAGGCGGTCAACTACGAAACGGGGGATGGATCAAGTGAGGGCCAGGCGTCAGAGTCACGAGTGTCAATCACGTGCGGGGGCCCGATGCGGCGGGGCCCCGAGCTTCACGAGGCGGACGAACGAACATCAGGGGACGGCGTCGGCGGCGACGCTGTCCCCCCTTTTTCGTTCCCGGGGTTCTGCTGCCCGGACCCGCCTAGCGGACGACGAGCCGGCCGACGTAGATGACCCAGCCCTTGGCGCCGGTGACGCTGATCGTCATCCCGCCCGCGCGGGAGGCGATCCACGTGAGCACGTCACCGTGCCGGGTGAGCTTCACCGGCGCTCCCGCGACCGCGACGCGCGCGCTCTTCGGGACGAAGGCGAGCTGAACCTCGACCGCCGTTCCGCGCCGCGCGATCGCCGTCCTCGCAGATGCGGCGATCGGCGCGCCGCAGCGCGGTCCCCAGCACCACGACGACACTGCGAGCGGCACGTGACCCGACGCGGTGGCGACGTACGCGTGGGGTGGCCCGGCGAGCGCAGCGAGGACGATGGCGAGTACGAGCACGTACGCAATCTAGACGCTCGGTCGGCAACTCAAGAATGGCCTACCAAAACCCGCTCGTTGTCAAGTCCGAACCTGAAAAAATTTCGTGCCAATTCGGTCAACGGTGATGTATCGTCAGCGCGTCCGAGGGTGAGCCGGAGAACGAAAGAGGGCCGGCTCCGTGTGCGTTTCGTCGTTCTGCCCCGTCAACGAACGTCGTAAGCCGGAGGTCGTGCCAGGTGCTCACTGCCGACATTGTTCTTCCCGACGTCGAGGAGCTGCACAAGCTCGTCGCGACCGGGCAAGAGAAGGGGTTCCTCACCTATGACGACATCGTCAAGGGAATCGAGGAAGTCGAGCTCACGAAGGAGCAGATCGAAGATTTCACTGCGTACCTGATCGACCACGGTGTCGAGCTCGTCGAGGGGGAGGAGCACAAGGCGCTCCCGCACGAGCGTCCGCTCGTCGAGGAAGAGGTCAAGGCTGCGCCGAAGCTCGACCTGACCGTCGAGCCGTCACTCGACTCTCTGCGTCTCTATCTGCGCGAGATCGGGAAGGTTCCGCTGCTGACCGCAGACCAGGAGGTCTATCTGGCGAAGCGGATCGAACGTGGTGACATGGGCGCGAAGACGCAGATGACCGAGGCGAATCTCCGGCTCGTCGTCTCGATCGCGAAGGGCTATCTGGGCCGCGGGCTCAGCTTCCTCGACCTGATCCAGGAAGGGTCGCTCGGGCTGATCCGCGCCGTCGAGAAGTTCGATTACCGCAAGGGCTACAAGTTCTCCACCTATGCGACGTGGTGGATCCGCCAGGCCGTGACGCGCGCGATTGCGGACAAGGCCCGGACGATTCGCATCCCCGTGCACATGGTCGAGAAGCTGAACAAGGTCGTGCACATCGAGCGGCAGCTCGTGCAGCGTCTCGGTCGCGAGCCGCAGGCGGAGGAGATTGCCGAGGAGCTCGAGATGACGACCGAGGAGGTGCGCGAGATCCTGCGCATGGCGCAGCACCCGGTTTCGCTCGAGAAGCCGATCGGAGAGGAAGAGGACTCCGAGCTGGGCGACTTCGTGCAGGACGAGAACACCGAATCACCGGACGAGGCAGCGTCGCTGACGCTGCGTCGCACCGACATCGAGGTCGCGCTCGCGTCGCTACCGGATCGCGAGCGGCAGGTGATCGAGCTGCGCTTCGGTCTGACGGGCCGCCAGCCGTGCACGCTCGAGGAGGTCGGCAAGGCCTTCGGCGTCACGCGCGAGCGCATCCGCCAGATCGAGAACAACACCCTGAAGAAGCTCGAATCGTTGCCGGAGGCTCAAGCGCTCCGCGACTGCATGTAGCGCTGCCGGGCGCTAACCGTTGATGCGCGCAGCGGGAACGAACAGCCGGCAGTGCGGGCACTTGAACCCGCGGTAACGTTCGGCGCCGCCCACCATCAGGTCGGCGCTGAACGTTTTCTTGCAGTGCGGGCACTTGATCTCCGTCACCGAAGAGGCCGGTGTGGACGGGACGTGCGCTTCGGGACTCTCCTGGGACACTGAGTCCAGGCTACCTGGGGCGGGGGCTCAGCCGATCGTGACGGATTCGATCCGCACTTCATCCTTCGGACGGTCGCCGGGGCCGGTCTCGACCTGCTCGATCGCGTCGACGACATCCATGCCCGAGGTGACCCGGCCGAAGACCGTGTGCTTGCCGTCGAGCCACGGTGTCGCCTCGGCCGTGACGATGAAGAACTGCGAGCCGTTCGTGTTAGGCCCGCCGTTCGCCATCGCAAGCGCGCCGCGGACGACCTTGTTGTCGTTGAACTCGTCCTCGAACTGGTAGCCGGGGCCACCGGAGCCGGTGCCGGTCGGATCTCCGCCCTGAACCATGAAGTCCTGGATCACGCGGTGGAAGATCACTCCGTTGTAGAAGCCGTCCTGCGCAAGCTTCGTGAAGTTCGCGACGGTCTTCGGCGCGTCGTCGTCGAAGAGCTCGATCTCGATCGTGCCATGGTTGGTCTGCATGGTGGCGTTTGTCATGGGCGCCACCCTACGGATTTGTCCTCGCGGCGGGTGCGCTTGCCGATGATCGGGCTACCGCGGGTCGCGCACGTTTGCGAGCAGCTTTGCGAGGCGGTCGCGCTCGGCGTCCGTCCAGCGGGAGCGCAGTGCACGCTCGGCTGCACGCTCGGCGGTCTCCATCGCCTCGCCGGCGATCCGTGCGCCGGTCTCGGTCAGCACGACGAGGGCGAGCCGCGCATCGCGCTCGTGCGACTCTCGGCCGACGAGCCCGATGCGCTCGAGCGGCCCGAGCTGCCGGGCGATCCCGGAAGGAGTGACGCCAAGCCGGTTGGCGAGCTCGGAGCGACGCAACTTTCCGTCGGGCGCCTCGCGGAGCTCGCGGAGGATCGCCAGGTCGGCGAGCGAGATGCCATGCAGGGAGCCGAGCGGCCCGTCGACGTCGCGAGCGGCGTGGGTGCGGGCGAGCATCAGGTCGAACACGGTGGTGAGATGATCATTCATGCCGACATTTCATCAACAACTCAACGATCTGTCAACTAGCTAGGTCAGGTGAGGCGGGCCCTTTTCGGACGTGTCCTGGGGCCTGTCCCCGGGACACGCCCTTTCTGGACGTGGCCTGGGGCCTGTCCCTGAGACACGCCGCTTTGGGACATGTCCTGGGGCCTGTCCCCGGGACACGTCTTCTTTGGCGGTGTCTGCGGGTCGCGTGATTGTCGAGGTGGCGCCGGTGGGCGATCGGTGGGAACATGTGTTCGTGTCCAGTAGGGCCACGATCTTGCACGCCGACCTTGATGCGTTCTACGCGTCGGTCGAGCAGCGGGACGACCCCTCTCTGCGCGGCCGCCCGGTGATCGTCGGCGGGGGCGTGGTCCTCGCGGCGAGCTACGAGGCCAAGGCGCGCGGTGTGCGCACCGCGATGGGCGGCCGCGCGGCGCGACGCCTCTGCCCTGACGCAGTTGTCGTTGCGCCGCGGATGAGGGCGTACTCGGAGGCCAGCAGGGTCGTCTTCGAGGTGTTCCACGACACCTCCCCGTTTGTCGAGGGGATCTCGATCGACGAGGCATTCCTCGACGTGCGCGGCATGGAGCGCATCGCGGGCACGCCGGCAGAGATCGCGGTGCGCCTGCGCGCAAACGTCCTCGCCCGCGCCGGGCTGCCGATCACGGTCGGTGTCGCGAGGACGAAGTTCCTCGCCAAGGTGGCGAGCGGCGTGGCGAAGCCGGACGGGCTGCTCGTCGTCGCGCCCGAACGGGAACTGACCTTCCTGCATGCCCTGCCCGTCGAGCGGCTTTGGGGTGTCGGCGGCGTCACCGCCGCCAAGCTGCACGCGCTCGGGATCACGACGGTCGGAGAGGTCGCGCAGATGAGCGAAGGCGTCCTCGTTGCGATGCTGGGCCGCGC
>JACDGR010000290.1:0-590 GCA_013821525.1 Actinomycetota bacterium | reverse complement strand
GCGCACAACCGCGATCCCCGGCCCGTGCAACCGCGTCGCCGGCGGCGCTCGATGGGCGCACAACGTGCGCTCGGTCGGAGGCAGCGCTCGGCGGCGGAGATCGACGTGATCCTGATCGAGCTCGTCGAACGCGTGACGCGTCGTTTGCGCGCAGCGGATCGCGTCGGAAGAACGGTGACGTTGCGGCTCCGCTTCGCCGACTTCTCTCGCGCGACCCGCTCGCACACGCTGCCGCGCGCGTCCGCCGACACGCACACCATCCTGATCGCGCTGCGCGAGCTCGTCAGCTCTGCCCAACCGACGATCCACGAGCGCGGACTGACGCTCGTCGGCATCTCGGTGAGCAACCTCGACGACGCCGATGCGACGCAGCTCACGTTGCCGTTCGACGGATCGCTGCATGTCGCGCTGGATGCGGCGCTCGACGAGGTGCGTGACCGTTTCGGCTCGTCAGCCGTCAAGCGCGCGGTGCTCGTCGGACGCGAGGAGGGTCTCGCAATGCCGATGCTGCCGGACTGAGCCGAGGCTGCGACGATGCGCGTGTGACCCAGGTCGAGATCGAGACGGCGCACGGTCTTGCCCGCGTGCAC
>JACDGR010000014.1:16879-21891 GCA_013821525.1 Actinomycetota bacterium | reverse complement strand
CGCTCCGCGACCACCGCAAGGCGCCGGATCGCGCGTTCAGTGCGAGCAGCCTGCTGCAGTAGTCGCCGATGTAGAGCGTCGAGCCCGAGAGCGCGGCGGACGAGGTGATCTTGCACCCGCCGCCGCCACGCTGCCAACGCACCTCGTGCGTGCGCAGGTCGAGTGCCGTGATCGTCCCGTTCCAGGCGCCGAACACGTCGGCGCCGCGCACGATCACCGGCGACGACTCGACCGGGGACCCGACCGTGTAGTGCCAGAGCAGCTTGCCGTCAGAGCGCCGCAGCACCCAGATGTGTCCGTCCATGCCGTGCGCGATCACCTGGTCTCCCCAGACCGCGGGCGACGCAGCCATCTTCCCGTGCGGTGTGTCGTGTCGCCAGATCACGCGGCCGTTCCGCATGTCGAGCGCGCGCACCGTTCCCTTCGCGTTTGCGATGTACGCGACGCCGTCCTGCACGACGGCGGGGAACTCGATCAGCGTGCCGAGGCCCCGCGACCAGATGACCCGAAACGGCGGCCGCACGCGAAGGCCGGCTTGCGACTGCGAACGCGCCGGGTCGGCTCCGTACATGGCCCACTGCAGCGAACGGCGATAGATCCTGATCGTCGACTTCGGATGTGTGCGGAAGGACAATCGCACCGAGCGCGCGGTGTAGCCCGGCTTCGCGGCGACCGTGACGAGCGCGGCGCGGTGGGCGAGCTTTACGCGTGCGATGCCCTTCGCGTTGCTGCGGCGAGCGCGACGACCGATCGTCACGCGGGCGCCACGAATCCGCGTGTTGGTGTCGCCGTCGACGACGGTCACCTGGACAGCAGCTGCGCGGTGCCGGGTCGGCAGATCGGGGGCAGCGGGCCTCGAGGGCTTGCGTGTCGTCACGACCGGGGTCTCCGCAAGGGTCGTGGTCGTGGCGGGTGCAGCGTCGCGCCGGGAGCCGCAGCCGGCCAGGAGCACCACTCCGCAGAGGGCGAGCACGAAGCCCCTCACGCCTGTTCCGGCACCGCCTCCGGCTGTTCGCGGACGGGCTCGAGGGTGCCGTCCCGCTCCTCGAGGATCACGTGCGAGAAGAACCGCGTCATCACGACTCCCTCGCGGAACTCGCCGAACCGAGGCTCCGGGCGCTCACCGTTCGCGATCGCCAATGCGAGCTCGGGATAGCGCGAGCCGGCTGCAGTCGGCAACGGGAAGCCGCCGCCGAACCGCGGGTTCACGTCGGTCACCTGAAGCTGCCCATCAGGCTCGCGGAAGCACTGCACGTTCGCAGGGCCGATGATCTCGAGCGCCTCCGCAACCTTGCACGCGAATGCGATCAGGTCGGGATCCTTGATCGTCATGCCCTTGATCGACTCGCCACCCTTGGACTCGATCATCGTGCGCGGAATGGCTGCGAGGCAGCGGCTGTCGAGGTCGCAGAACACGTCGATCGAGAACTCGACGCCTGCGCACAGCGCCTGGATCATCGACTCAGCAGACGTGTGCGCGAGGAAGAACTCGAGATCCGCGGCGTTCTCGGCGCGGTAGATGTGCCGCGAGCCGAAACCCTTGCGCGCCTTCACGAGCACCGGGTAGCGGAGGTCCGAGAGCTCGCCGGGGAGCCAGGTCGGGGGCGAACCGATGCCGTTCGCGTCGAAGAACTGATGTGCGAGGTACTTGTCGGAGCACTTGGCAATCGTGTCGGCGCTCGGCACGAGCACGACGGCATCGCCGAGGTCGTCGCGCGCCACGGCGAGCTGGAGGTGGTCGAGGTCGGTGAGCGGCACGATCAGCCGAACGTCGTGCAGCTCGACGAGCTCACGCAGCGCGTCGATGTACCCGGGGTGGTCGACCCGCGGCACGAGGGCGCGCTGGTCTGCGTAGTAGAGCGAGGGTGCCAACCGGTCCGCATCGGTGGCAATCGTGGTCGCGCCTGCACGGGCGAATGCCGTGACGATGTCGACCCGCTGGCCGGCACACGTGAACAGGACGACGGTCACAGCCCCGGAGGGTATCGCCGGGTCATGAAGGCACGGTTAGGGAGAGGCTAGGAGGGTTGCTGCCAACCGCCGCTTCTACCCTTGTACGTCCCGCCGAAGAGCGCGAGCGGGGTGCGGAGGAGGATCAGGAGATCGGTCTTCCAGTCGTGGTGGCGTACGTACCAGAGGTCGAGCTCGATCCGCTCGGCCCACGGGAGCGCGGCGCGGCCATGGATCTGAGCCCAGCCCGTGATCCCCGGCTTCACGTCGAGCCGGTGCAATTGCTCGTCGTCATAGGCGTCGACCTGGTAGCGCAGGGTCGGCCGCGGGCCGATCACCGACATGTCGCCGCGTACGACGTTCCAGAGTTGCGGGAGCTCGTCGACACTGAGCCGACGCAGCAGCCGGCCAGTCTTCGTGATGCGCGAATCGCCCTTGTCGACAGCGAACCCGGCCCCCTGAGTCTCCGCGCCGACGACCATCGTGCGCAGCTTCAGAAGCTCGAAATCGACGCCGTCCTTCCCCACACGGAGCTGGCGGTAGAGGACTGGCCCACTGCCCTCGAGCTTGACTGCGAGCGCACCCGCGGCGAGCACCGGGCTCGAGAGCACGAGCCCGAGACCCGCGATCGCGACGTCGAGCCCCCGGTTCACCTCGGCCCCTCCGCAAGCTCCCACGTCGCCGGCACGCCGCGACGCACGTAGTTCCAGAGCGCGACGATGGTCGCGAGCGTGACCAGCGTGTAGTAGCGCGCGATCCTGACGCCGGCGACCGCCGCCGCCGCGAGCCCCAGCTGGCCCGCCAGGACGACGTCGTAGATCCACCCGTGCGCGATGAGCGCAATCGAGGTGGCGAGCAGGACGACGTGCAGCATCCCCGAGCCGTAGCGAAGCAATCTGTGCGAGATGATCTCGAGCGTGTAGAGCGGGCCCAGGCGGCGCAGCATCTTGCCGCGCAGCACGATCAGCCAGCAGTGCTCGAACATGCGGACCTTGCGGCGGTACTCGGTCTCGTTCGTCGGCGTCGGCTTCTCCCACGCGCGAGCGTCCGGGTCGTAGACAGCGCGGCGGCCGCGTTGAACCATCACGTACGGCAGCGAGAGGTCATGACCGAAGCGCGGGTCGACCTCGACGTAGTCCGCCCGGCGCACGGCGTAGATCGAGCCGTTGCCGCCCGTCACCGACCCGAGCGTGGACTCGGCGCTGCGCTGGATCATCTCGTAGCGCCAGTAGACACCTTCCTGGTTCGAGCCTTCCGCATCGAGGATGTTCAGCCGTCCGCAGACGTAGGCGACGTCGGGATCCGCGAAGCTGCGCACGAGCTTGCGCAAGGCGTCGGGCGACCACGTCGCGTTCGCATCGGAGAATGCCAGGATCTCGCCTTCGGTCTGACGCACGGCAGCATTCTGCGCGGCCACCTTGCCGCCACGCGGGTTCGAGATCACCTGCACTCCGTCGAAGGAGAGGGCGATCTCCTCGGTGCGATCGGTCGAGGCGTCCGAGGTGACGACGATCTGGCGCTGTCCGGCGGGATAGTCGAGCTCGAGCAGGTTCTCGAGCCGTCGTGCGATCACATCTTCCTCGTTGTAGGCAGTGACGATCACGGCGACAGTCGGCTCGATGTCGGCCTGCTCGACGCGGCGGGGCAGCGCGCGAGCGAGGAGGGCTGCGAACAGCGGGTAGAGCACGTGCGTCCAGGCGAGCAGCAGGAGCGAAGCGAAAAAGAGGATGCGAAGGGCGGCCACGGCGCTCGATAGTACGCTCGCCCGGTGATCAAGGCCCGTTCCCTCGAGATGGCATTGCTCGCCGGGATCCTCGTTGCGCACGCGCTGCTCTTGAGCCGCCTGCTCCACAGCGCCACAAACTACGACGAGGGCGTCTACCTGGCCGCCCTCGACGCGCTCCGGCACGGCCAGAGACTCGGCTCTGACGTCTTCGCCGCCCAGTTCCCGGGGTTCTACGACCTGCTGCGCGGGCTGTCCTACGTGACGGGTATCGGCGTCGCCCCGGTGCGCGAGGGTCTTCTCGGCGTGACGGTCCTCGGCACCTTCGGCGGGTACCTCGTCGGTCGGCGGTACGGCGGCGCGGTCGGGGGGTTGCTCGTAGCGGCGTTCCTGGTGATCGCCCCTCCGCTCGACCTCTTCGGCGTCCAGGTGATTGCCGACACTCCCGCCCTCGCACTGACTGTCGTCTCGCTCGGCATCGCGACGCTCGGCGGGCCGGTGATGGGCGTGCTCGCCGGAGCGCTCTTCGGCGCGGCACTTTCGGTGAAGCTGACGGCGGTCACTGCGCTGCCGGTGCTGGCCGTTCTCCTGACGCGGCGGCGGGTCGTCCCGGCGCTCGCGGGCTTCGCGATCGTCGTCGTCGCGATCGCGATCGCGCATCGGCACGCCATCCGTCCGCTCTGGTCGAGCGGAGTCACCTACCACGAGCAGGCGCGCTCGGCACCGGCGGTCATGCAGCATCCGCACCGCCAGATCCTCGACCAGATCCCGCACGGCACTCCCTTCTTCGTGCTCGCGTGCGTGGCCCTCGCGCTAGCGGTTGTGTTCTTGGTGCTGCGGAGGCCCCTGCACGTCTGGCCGCTGTGGAGCTGGGTCGGCCTCGGCGTCGTCTTTCTCTTCCTGCACGCGCCGCTTCACGATAACCACCTGATCGTCTTCCCGTTCACACTCGCGATCGCTGCTGGAGCAACGATCGGCCGCGCCGTGCATCGCCTGCCCGCCCACGCGGCGCGCGCCGGCGCCGTCCTGTTGCTGCTCGCGGTCGGGGCGGGCCTCGTCCAGCAATCACACCGGGTCGACGTCGCGCGTACCCCTGAGCCCGGCACGAACCTTGCGGCGGTCAAGGCGCTCGACCGGCTGACGAAGCCCGGCGCGCGGACGATCGACGACCGCCCGATCATCTCGTTCCTCGGGCATCGCCGGGTCGTTGGGCCGCTCGTCGACCTCGCGAAGCTGCGGTTCGGGACCGGCTCCCTCAACGACGCCAGGGTGATCCGTCAACTGCCCCGCGCCGACGCCGTGGTGGTCTCGCGAGAGTTGCGCGAGCGTCGCGCGACGC
>JACDGR010000014.1:0-16869 GCA_013821525.1 Actinomycetota bacterium | reverse complement strand
GCCGCCGTGCGCAACGAGTTTCGCCTCAGGTACGACCGCGGCGGGGTTCAGATCTACGTTCGCTGAACGAGGCGCGCCGGCACACCGGCGACGACTGCGCCGTTGGCCACATCCTTCGTGACCACCGCGCCGGCGCCGATCAACGCGTCGTCCCCGATCCTCACACCGCCCATGACGATTGCCCCGGAGCCGATCGTCGCGCCCGAACCCACGTGAACTGCGAGCAGCTCCCAATCCTGGTCGCTTGCAAGCTGACCAGCGTCGTTGGTCGCCTTCGGAAACTTGTCGTTGACGAACATCACGCCATGCCCGACGAAGACGCCGTCCTCGATCGTGACGCCGTCACAGATGAAGGAGTGGCTCTGGATCTTGCAGCGCGCGCCGATGCTCGCGCCTCGCTGGATCTCGACGAACGGGCCAATGCGCGTTCCGTCACCGATCTGACACCCGTAGAGGTTCGTGAACGACATCACGACGACGTCGTCCCCGAATTCGACGTCATTGATCAACCTATGGCGCGCCTCGTTCGCAGGAGCCGTCGGCATCGTCGGCAGACTACCCCGGACGCAGGGCCATGGTGCGCGCGGGCTACACGAACGTCGCGTCCTCACCCAGCCCGTATGTCTTCCATGAGTCGGATCGGCCGCAGGGCGTGCGCTGCTCAGGCGGGCGCTACTCCGACGCCCTTGACGACGTCGGCAACGCGTTCGACCTCCTCCGGCTGCAGCTCGGCGAACATCGGAAGCGAGAGGAGCGTGCGCGCCCACTCCTCCGTCGCGGGAAAGTCCCCTTCGACGTAGCCAAGGGCTGCGAGGGCCGGTTGGAGATGCAGCGGCAGCGGATAGTGCATCCCGCTCGCGATGTCCTCCGCGGCAAGCGCGTCACGCACATCGTCCCGGTTCTCGGCGCGGATCACGTAGAGATGCCACACGGGATCCGCCCACTCCGCAACGGTGGGCGGCTTGACCGATCCCGTCAAGCGCTCGGAATAGGAGGCGGCATGCGCGCGGCGTCGATCGTTCCAGTCCGCGAGGTGCCTGAGCTTCACGCGCAAGACAGCTGCCTGCAGGGTGTCGAGCCGATCGTTGCCCCCGATCACCGTGTGCTCGTACTTACGCCGTTGGCCGAGATCGCGCAGGACGCTGATCCGGTCTGCGAGCTCAGCATCGTTCAGGACCACACCGCCGGCGTCCCCGTACGCGCCGAGGTTCTTTCCCGGATAGAAGCTGAATGCGGCAATGTCGCCGAGCGATCCGCACGGCCGGCCCCTGTACGTCGCGCCGTGCGCTTGCGCCGCGTCTTCGACGAAGACGAGCTCGTGCGCGTCACAGAGCGCACGGATCGCGTCGGCGTCACAGGGGTGGCCGAACAGGTCGACTCCGACGATTGCTTTGGTCTGCGGCGTCAGGGCTGCCGCGGCGCGCTCGACGTCGATCTGCCCGTAGTCGTCGCAGTCCACGAGCACGGGCTTCGCCCCGAGCCGGAAGAGGGGCAGCACCGTCGCGATGAAGGTATTGGCAGGAGCAAGAACCTCATCCCCAGGCCCGATCCCGACGGCCTCGTATGCGAGCGCGAGCGCGGCTGTACCCGAAGAGACGCCCACGCAGTGGCTCATGGAGCAGAAGGCGGCGAACTCGGATTCGAACTTCGCTACGTCGGGGCCGAGGATGTAGGCAGTCGAGCCGATCAGCCCGAGTACCGCAGGGTCGATCTCGTGCTTGATCGATTCGTACTGGCGCTTCAGGTCGACGAAGTTGATCTTGCTCATGCGGCCGCCTCCGCGGCGATGTCGATCGGGACGTCCGGCACCCCGTAGACCGCAAGGAGCTCCGTGCCTGAGGGCGCGGTAGCGACCCGTGCATAGTTCGGCCCCCGGGAGCCGTAGCCGAGGACGATAAGCCCGATCCGAAGCACGCGCGGATGCTAGCGCCTACCCTTGGACTGACTGAATTGGACCGACTGAATTCTCATCCCAGCCGCGCTGAGGTGACGCGCCCTCCGGGGCGATCGCAGAACGTCGGAGAGTGAGGCCTGCTCGATCCGCCGTCGAGGGGGGATAGCCTGATTCCGTTGTCGACACCACCCCATTCCGACCGTTTCTTCACTCGCGCAATGGTCGTCGCCCTCGCGGCGTACCTCGTGTTCCTCCTGACCTTCGGTCATTTTCAGGTGAACGGTGACTCGCTCGTCTACTTCAACCTGATGCGCCGGTTCTTCGGGGAGCATCCGGATTCCGCGTTCGCCTATCAATTCGGGAGCGACCTCTGGAACTGGCCGTTCTTCCTCGTTGGAAGGGGTCTGGCAGCGATCTTCGGGCTCGAGCCGAAGACGTTCCACGTCAGCTTCGAGGAGCTGGCCATGACGGTCTCGGCGAACGCCGCCCTTCTCGCGACGATGTATCTGGGCTGGCGGCTCCTGCGCAGGCTCGACCTACCACGCAGCCCCGCGGTGCTCTTCCTGACCGTCTTCGGCAGCCCGCTCTTCTACTACACAGTCTTCGACCCGGCCGCGAAGCACGCCGTCGACACGCTCGTGATCACCGCTTCGGTGCTGCTGACGCTCGACATTCTCGAAGGCCCGGGGCGGGATTGGCACGCAGCAGCACTCGGCGCGCTCGCCGGAGTGTCGCTGAACATCAGGTACGTCAACGTCGCGTTCTTCCTCGCAATCGGCTGTGCACTCGCGTTGCGCCGCGGCCGTGCGTTCGCGATCGCGGCGATCACAGCGCTCGCCGTCGGCCCCGCAATCTTCGCGCTCCCCGCCCTCCGAGGAATCTCGTACTTCGTCCCGAGCTACTTCCCGAAGTCACAGGCGGTCGGTCCTACGGCGCTGGGGGTGCATCCGATCGTCGGCGGCGTCAGCAACCCGCTCAACGGCTTCGACCCGACGATCCCGCTGAAGATGCTCTTCAGTGAGCACCGGGGCCTGTTCCTGTGGACTCCGCTGACGGCTCTGGCCCTGATCGGCTACGGGCTCTTCCTGCACCGGAGCCGCGACCCGGATCGCCGGGCATTTCTCTGGACGCTCGCGGCCGCCGCGCTCTCGCTCTTGCTCGCACACACGATCTGGGGGCAGTGGGACGGCGGGTTCGCGTTCTCGCAGCGCTTCCTGACGTCGCTGTTCCCTCTGTTTCTCATCGGGGTCGCCGAGTTGCGCCGCGGCTACGGGCGGCTGATGTATCCGTCGCTCTGCGTGTGTGCTGCCTGGGCGTTGATGGTCGCGTTCGTGCACGACGTCGGCTACGACTACATCAGCGAGCGCGACGGTATCTACAGGGTCGCAAGCGTGATCGGCAGCGATCACCACAATCTCCGCCACGAGGTGGCCCTAAGAGCGGAACGACGATGGAGTTATGCCTTGGCGCTCTTGCGCGGCCGCGACCCCCAGCATGTGCACGGCGGTTGACTTGCCGATAGTTCTCTTCGTTCACCACCGCCCACAGCCCAGCGGAGCTGCCCGCAGCCTGGCTCTCCTGATCGGCGCGCTCGGCGCAGAATGGGATGCGCACGTTCTCGTGCCGGGCGGCGGCGCAGCCGAGATCTTCGCCGAGGCCGGCGCGACGGTGCACCGCGCCCCTGTTCCTGCATTCACGCACACCTGGGACGTGCACTATCACGGTCTACGCTGGCTCGTCGCCCTGCGCGAGCTCGCCGCCGTGCCGCCACATGCGCGCGCACTGTCGCGCCTGCTGCACGAGCTCAAGCCCGATGTCGTCCATCTCAACGACAGTGTCATGATCGCTTCAGCGGCGATCGCACGGCACGCGAAGGCGCCGGTCGTGTGGCACCTCCGTTCGTCGCTGGCATTCGGGGGCAACGGATCGCGCTCCCGCTGGATCGCGCGTCAGGTCGATCGCACAGCCTCAGCGGTGATCGCGATCGACACAGACGTCGCGGCTTCGTTCCCGATCCGAACTGCGGTCGCGGTGATTCCGAATCCCGTGCTTGCCGAGGAAGGGGAGCCGGCCCAGCTCGACTTGCCGGAAGGTCGCCTGGCTGTCGGGTTCTTCGGCTATCTCCGCCGGCAGAAAGGCTGGGCCGAGTTCCTCGAGGCGCTTCGACTCCTCGCCGACCGGCAGGTTCCGGTTCACGGAGTCGTAGTCGGCGGTGGCGTCCGCCCACCGAGCGCATTCCGGGGACTCCGCGGGCGATCGCTCGAAGCTCTCGGCATACCGGATGAACAAGGCGCGTTCGAGCGTCGTACGAGAGAGCTGCGCCTGGAAGGCGTCGTCACGCAGCGACCGTTCACACGCGACATCGGCGCGATCTACCGAGCACTCGACATCGTCGTCTTCCCAAACCAGGGTGAGGGACTGGGTCGGCCGGTGATCGAAGCGGCTGCGTACGGCCTTCCTGTCGTCGCATCGGGCTCTGCCGACGGCGGCGGCGTGCTCGTTCCGGATGTGACTGGTGTGCTGCTGGCGCACGGGACGCCCGACGAGCTCGCAGATGCTCTCGGGCGCCTCGCGTCCGACCCAGCTCTGATCGCCCGTCTGGGCAGCGCCGCCCTCAGGCACGCGGCCCGTGCCGCCCCGATGCGCGTCGCGCAGCAGGTCGAGGCCGTCTGGCGAGACGTCGTCGGTCGTTCAGGCGGCCGCGAGTCGGGCTGAGTGACGCTCGACACACGCGTCGATCGTCTCCATGTGCTCCCGCATCCACTCGATCGTCACGGCGAGGCCAGCTTCGAGTGAGGTCTCTGCGCGGAAATCAAGTTCGCGCTCTGCCTTCACGGTGCTTCCGAACCGGTGGCCCGACCTGTCCCAGTCCCTGGCCGGCGCGATGTCGAGCGCCGAGTCGGATTCGGCGAGCTCGATGATCGTCTCCGCAAGGGTGCGGATCTGCGTTTCGACCCCGCTCGCGAGGTTGTAGACATCCCCCGGTGCGCCGCGCTCGGCACACGCGAGCAGGCCGGCTACGACGTCGCCGACGTAAACGAAGTCTCGGCTCGCGATGCCGCCGTTGTCGAGCGACAGCGGCAACCCCTTCAAAGCGCGGTAGACGAACGTCGGAGTGACATTTCGCCAAACCGTCGCAGGCGTCCCACGCCATTCACCGGCGCCAAGGATCTCGCGAGGCCCGAAGATGTTCTGGAAACGCGCTCGAACGGTCGGCAGGCCGGTCATCCGGTGGTAGTACACGGAGTAGAACTCTCCGACGACCTTTGAGATCTGGTACGGACTGTCGAGATCGAGCGGAACAGGGCCGTCCTCCTGGGTCGCCTCGGCATCACCGTATGTGTGCTCCGCGAGCGTGCACCCAGAGGCCGAATAGACGAGCTTCTTCAGCGTCGTCCAGTCCTTGGCGTGCTCGAAGAGCTTCAAGGTCGTGATCAGATTGTTCTCGTGGTCGGCGAGCGGGTCCGCGATCGAGCTCTGGTTGCCGTGGTAGGTCGCGAGGTGGAACACGTAGTCGAAATCGTCACCGAGCCCGGCGAGGATCGAGTCATCGGCGATCGAGCCTTCGCGGAACTCGACGCGTGCGTCGTCGGGCACGTTCGACCTCTCCGCCGAGAGGAGGTTGTCGACGACGAGCACTCTCGCCGCACCACGCTCGAGCAGGGCGAGCACCACGTTGCTCCCCACGAAGCCGGCACCGCCGACGACGAGGGCCGATGCCCCGGTCACGCCGTGTGGTCTCCCGTGCCGTCGACCGACTTCAGGTGGGTGTATGTCTCCTCGATCCCGAACGCGCGGTAGTAGTCGATCGCGCGACTGACGCCTTCCTCGAGCGGCGTACTGATGCGCCAGCCGAAATCGGCCTCGGTCTGCGACGGGTCGAGCAGGATCGTGGCCGCGTCGTCCTCCCCGCGCGGGCGGACCTCCACGTCCGCCTTCTCGGGCATGTCGAGCGCCTTGATCGTGTTGTCGTAGAGCTCCTTGATCGAGTAGTCCGATCCGGACGAGATGTGGTACGGCCCCTGGCGACCGTCCCCGTCGATCGCCTTCACGACGCATTCGACGAGATCGTCGACGAAAATGAAGTCTCGCCGAGTGTCCATCACGAAGACGCCCTTGTCCTGCGTGAGACGAGCGTAGAAGGTCGGAAGCGGCCCGGACAGGTTGCGCGGTCCGTAGGCGTTCGCGAGTCGGAACGAGATCCACTCGAGCGAGCTGAGGGCGATGTACTGCTCGGCCGCTGTCTTCGAAATTGCATAACTCGAACCCTCCGGGCGGATCGGGTGCGAGAGGGTGATCGGCTGCTCGAGGGGCTGCAAGCCGTAGCAAAGCGCGGTCTGGAAGTAGATGAACCGGCCGACCCCGGCCCGCTCGGCCGCACGAACGACGTTCGCCGTCCCGAGGACGTTTGTCCGCGCGTCCTCGGCCCAGGCATCCGGATCCTTGTACGCCGCTGCAGCATGCACGACCACGTCGGGGGCGCCGTTCTCGTCGAACGCGCGCGCGACCGCATCCTCATCAGCGATCGATCCCTCGACAACCGAGAGCCCCGCGGCCTCAGCGAGATTGTCGCGGCGACCCGTCGCGTAGTTGTCGATGACGACGACCTCGTCGCCGCGGCCGAGCAGGGAGTCAACAAGGGTCGATCCAATGAACCCTGCGCCACCCGTGATGAGCACCTTCATGCGAGTACCTTCTCCTTCTCCTCGAGCAGTTTGCGGAACTCTCCAGCCTTGTCATGGAACTCGCGCTGCCAGATCTCGAGGCAGAGAAAGCCCCAGAGACGCCTACCGTAGCGATGCTCACCTTGCATGCCTGCGAGGACCCGGCGGTTGTCGATCAGGTCCCGGCCGCTTGCCCGATCGGACGAAAGCAAATCGAGCACGAACTCGCGTACCGGCCCGGCCTCCGCGACCCACTCCTGGAGGGGGACGGGGAAGCCCATCTTGTCCCTTCGCTCCGCGACCGAGGCCGGCAGTACGCCTCCGAGCGATTGCCTGAGGACGTGTTTCAACGAACCGTCCTTGAACTTCACGTCGGCCGGGATCGTCGCCGCGAGCTCTACGAGGCGGCGATCGAGGAGAGGCACCCGGGATTCGAGCCCGTGCGCCATCGAGACCCTGTCCTCGACCTGAAGCAGCGCCGGCAGCAGCGTCTTGAAGTCGAAATGCGTCATCGAGTCGAAGTACGACTCCTTGCTGACGTTGTCGCCGTGGAATACGTCGCGAAACGCTTCATACGGGGAGTAGTCGCTGAGTAGCGACCACCTGATCTCGTCGCTGAGATCCGGCGCCCGGTTCACGAGCCGGTAGTACCGCGCGTCAAGCTCGTCGAAGAGACCTTCGCGCCAGAACTCCTTGAGGAGCGGCTTGTAGTTCTTCAGCGACTTCAGGTTGGGGATGATCGACTCGTACGTGACGATGAAGTTGCCTGCGCCCATCGTGCCGTCGATCGCGCCCCTGATGCACTGCTCGAAATACGCGATCAAGTACCGCGTGTAACCGCCGAATATCTCGTCTCCGCCCTGGCCGCCGAGGAGCACCTTCCGCTGCTTCGCCGCCAGACCCGAGACCATGTACTGGGGGAACGAGCCCGGGCCTGCGACGGGATGGTCGAGGTGGTAGACGACCTGCTCGAGATTCTCGACGAAGTCCATCGGACCGATATCCAGCTCCTCCAACGGGAAGCCCGCGCTAGCGGCGACGTCACGAGCGTAGGCACTCTCGTCATACGCTGGGTCGGTGCCGAACTTGCCGGTGAAGCCGATCAGCTCGTGCGGGTGGGTCTCCGAAGCGAGCGTCGCGATCACGCTCGAGTCGAATCCGCCACTGACGTACGCCCCTACAGGTACGTCTGCGCGCAGATGCAACGCGACCGACTCCTTGACCAGCGCGCGAATCTGCTCCTCGAAATACCTCCCCGTGCGCGTGAAGTCCGGATCGAAGTACACCTCCCAGTACCGGTGCGTCGACACGTTGCCGCGGCGCACCTGCAGATAGTGACCTGGCTGGAGCTCATTCACGCCCTTGAAAAGCGTCTTCCCGGCGAGGCAGAACTGGAAGGACACGTAGTCCTTGAATGCGTCGAGGTCGGTCTCGACCGTCGGCAAGAACGGCAACAACGCTTTGATCTCCGATGCGAAATACAAGACGTCGTCGACGATCGCCCAGTACATCGGCTTGATGCCGAACGGGTCGCGAGCAAGCAGGAGCATCTCCGCCGCTTCGTCCCAGAGCCCAAACGCAAACATGCCGCGCAGTCGGGTGAGGACGTCGATGCCCCATCTCCGATAGCCGCGCAACACCACCTCGGTGTCGGAGTGCGTCCTGAACTCGCCCTCGCCAAGCTCATTGCGCAGCTCGAGATAGTTGTAGACCTCGCCGTTGTAGGTGATCCAGTTGCCCGCCCCGTCCGGCATGGGTTGGGCGCCGGTGTCGAGGTCGATGATCGTCAGCCGACGGTGAGCGAAGGCCACGTGCTCGTCGTCGTGAAACCAGGTGCCTTCGCCGTCCGGACCGCGATGGGCAAGCAGATCGTTCATGACCGCGACTGCCGTACGCCCGCGATCCAGCCTCCGGCGCCGCAGATCGAGACAACCGCCGACTCCGCACATATCGCCCTAGGATAGAGCTAACCGCGCCGAATCAGCGCACCCGGTCTCGACCACGCGCCGATCGAGCCCGCGAGGCCCGCGGAATGCCTCATTGCGCGCCAGACGAAGCCTTTCTCGAGAGCCTCGCCGGGAGCGCAATCACGGCCGCGCAGGACGGTTCGTATCTGCTCGGCGAAGAACCCATTCGAGACTTCGGGTGCCCTCGCGACCTCTTCGTACGTCCTGTCGGCGATCTCTTGTAGAAGCACTGGGTCGCGCGTCAACTCGAGTGCGTCTCCGAGGTCTGAGAGGTCCGCGTGTACCGCGACGTAATGCTGATTTCCCTTCAGAATGCCGCCGTACTCACCCTCGACCAAGATCTGGGCGGTGCGCACGGCTGCGGCCTCGAGGTGGCGCGGTGAGATCGTGAAGAACCGGTGGTCGTCCCAACCCATCGGCAAACCTTTGGCGATCGACTCGAACGGCGCATCGGGCTCACGGGCGAGGACTTCGCGGATCGCGGCCCTGATCTCACCACGCGGATCGAGCGCGCTGGAACCACTCTCGCATCCGACCGTCGAACGCGACTCGGCGAGGAACTCGAGCCAGCGTTCCCCGGCGATGACGTCCTCCGGCGCGCTCGAGATGTCATTGCGTAGCCGCCGGCCTGCCGCCTCCGCAAGCGCCACACGTCCGACCTGCTGCTTGAGCTGGCCGTGGCGGCCAAACCAGAACGGCAGAGTCGCGGCGCGGTAGACGACGTCCGTCTGCCGCGCAGAGAGGCGCGGGCCCGAGGAGCCGAGAGCGACGGTCCGCTCATCGAGGTAGCCCGTGAGCACTTGGTGGAAGCGGGCTCCGCCCGCTCGGCTCGGGTAGATCTCGTCGACCTGCGAGGCGAGCGCCGAGAAGACGTCCGTCGTGCCGAGCTCCGCCAGCCATTCGTCGAGTACGGTCGCGTGGTCGTAGTCGTCCTGGGGAAAGGCGAGCACCGGCACGCCCAGCCGGCCGATCCAAGCGCTGCGGGCGCGCCAATACTGAAAAGGCTCGATCCAGCGCGTACCGAGAAAGGTCGTGTGGAGAAGCACGCAGTCCACGTTCAGGCGAGCGAGCGCGGCGGGAGCCCCACCGACCGCATTGAAGACGGCGGCGCTCTCCGCTCCCACCGCGGCGAGGATGGCAGCGAGGTGCCCCCCCACCGCGAGTCGACGAGGATTGCCGAGGGGTTGCCAGTGGAGGATCAGTGCGCGCATGGCTGCGGTGGGTGACGTACGGGAGCAGGCGGAACCCGTCTAACCTACCGAGTGATGGCGGCGACTACCCATCCACACCGGCGATCTCGGGCGGCTTTGCATCCGCTGCGCAGCGGGTCGGCTCGATACCTCGTCACCCATCGGTCGCTCCTCTGGCGTACCACGCGGAACGAGCTCCAGGCGCGGTATGCGGGCTCGCACCTCGGCCGGATCTGGGTTCTGCTGGCGCCGCTGCTTCTCCTCGTCGTCTACTCGGTGACATACGTCGCGATCTTCCACACGAAGATCGCCGGCCTGACGACGTGGGAATACGTGTTCTTCATCTTCTCCGGTCTCGTGCCCTACCTGATGGCGGCGGAGGCTCTCGCCAACGGCGTCGTAGCGGTGCTGTCCAACAAGTCGGTGCTCAACAACACGGTCTTTCCGATCGACCTGACCCCCGTGAAATCGGTCCTTGTGGCCCAGGCGACGATGATCGTCGGACTCGTCGTCACGGTCATCGGCTCTGCCCTGGTCGGCGACCTTCACTGGACGGTCGTCTTCTTGCCCGTCATCTGGACACTGCAGATGCTCGGACTGATCGGGATCGTCTGGTTCATCTCACTCCTGAACATCCTGTTTCGCGATATCCAGAATTTCCTCACACCGGTGCTGATGATCATCCTGATCATCTCGCCCTACGCGTACACGCCGGACAGCGTCCCGACATCGCTTCGCCTGCTGATCTATCTCAACCCGTTCGCATATTTCGTCGTGGCGTACCAGCAGGTGCTCGTACTGGGACTTTCCCCCGGGCCGCTGCACTGGGTGGCGCTGCTGTTGCTGGGCATCGTCCCGTTCCTCGCGGGAAGCTGGTTCTTCGCCACGGCGAAGCGCGTGATTATCGACTATGTCTGAGCACCGCACGCCTGCGATTCGCCTCGAGGGCGTGGGAAAGATGTACAAGATCTTCGCCTCACGCGGCGCGAACCTCAAAGACGCGCTCGGGCTCCCTTCAATCCACCACGAACGATTCACCGAGTTCTGGGCGGTCCGCGGAATCGACTTCGAACTGTTTCCAGGCGAGCGTCTCGGGATCATCGGTCGAAACGGCGCCGGCAAGTCGACGATTCTCAAGCTCCTCACCGAGAATCTCGTCCCGACCGAGGGGCTTGTGGAGGTACACGGCCAGGTGCAGGCACTGATGGACACGGGCGGAGGGCTCCATCCTGAGTTCACGGGAGAGGAGAACATCGACGCAGCGCTGACATTCCTTGGGCTGCCCCGCAGTCGAATTGCCGAGGCCCGAGAGGACATTGCGGAGTTCACCGAGCTCGGCCGCTTTCTCTCACAGCCGTTCAAGACGTACTCACTCGGTATGCAGGCGCGCCTGGGATTCGCAATCGCCACCACTGTGCGGCCGGAGATCCTGATCATCGACGAGGTTCTCGGTGCGGGGGACGCGTACTTCTTCTCCAAGTCTGCTGCTCGCATGCGCGATCTGCTCGACAGCGGCGCCGCAGTGATCCTCGTCTCGCACGCACTGGACCAGATCACGCGCTTCTGCGACAAGACACTCTGGCTCGACCGAGGACGCATCGTCATGCGAGGAGAGACGGTCGATGTCGTCAAGAGCTACGAGAAGTTCATTCGCGAGCTCGACGACCGGCGGCTTCGGGCGAAGAACCGAAAGACCCGGCTGCAGGTCTACGACGGCTTCGAGCGCGACTCGTACACCGACCATTTCACCGTCTCGTTCGCGGCGTCGAACGCGCTCGAGATCAGCCAGGTGTCTCTGATCCAGGACGGCGAGACCGAGGACGACATCAGCGTCGGAAGCGCACAGGACGCGGGAACGAACCAGTCGTCCTACATCATCATCGACGGATCCTCGTGGTCCGGGCCCGTGACGGAAGACGGCGTCTTCTACCGCAGGATCGAGCATCAGGGTGGCGCGGCCCGGGAGACCGACGCGACGGCGCAGGCGATTTTCTACGCCTGGTTCATCTACCCCGACTCCACCTATGCAATCGACGTCACATATCGGCTCGAGCTGGGATCGGCGAAGATCGGATTCGGCCGCAGTGGGCGGATCGACGTCGTGGTCCCCCTCGAGCAATCCTCCGACTGGCAGACGACACGGATCGTGCTGGTCGAGTCGGTCGAAGAACCTCTGCATTCCAACCACGAGCACCGTTCGGACGACGCCGCCGAAGTGACCGCAGAACAGACCGAGCAACGCGCGGTCAGCGGCAGACGGCTGAGCCGTTGGGAGGGGATCGGAACGCTGCGGATGGAAAACGTCTCGCTGCTCGATCAGGACGGGCAGGAGCAGACCACCTTTCAACTCGGTCAGCCCATGTCGATCGCCCTCGATGTCGTGGCGTCGAAGACGGGCCGGTTCACGGTGATCCCGGCAGCCCTGATCTTCCGGCTCGACGGCATCGTTGTCACACGTCATGTTTCGGGTGAGGTGACGCTCGATCTCAGCGACGGAGAGCGAGTCCCTGCGCGGCTCGACCTCGGGCCGCTGGAGCTCGGCAACGGAACCTACGTGCTTTCGCTCGGGCTCTATCGGACGATCGACATCGACGACATCGCCCCTTCCGAGTTCTACGACTACTTCGACAAGAGCTACGAGTTCAAGGTCGTCGGAAGCCCCGCTCTCCACAACGAACTGGTGCGCCACCCAGGCGAATGGTCGGTCGCAGGTACTCCCTCGGAGCAACTGCGAGCCCGTGACAGCGTCTCTTTGCGATGACAGAGGCCGGAGCGGAGTTCGATCCGCTGCAGCGGATACTCATGCTCGTACCCCACGACCCGGACCTCGACCCGCGGGTGGGCAGCTCGATCGAGCTCTGCCGCTCGATCGCCAGAACCGAAGTGATCGCATCGACCTGGGCGACCCAGCGACCGGCGAAGGAGTACGACGGCGTCGTTTCGGTCGAGCGAGTGGATGCTTCCACGAATGCGTCCGATCGGGCCCGCCGAGCGGCAGCGCTCGGCAATCGCCTCGATCTGCGACTTTCGACCCAGGAGTACAAGCAGCACGAGGGACGGCCGCCTGACGGCATGAAGGCACGCGTTCGGCATCACCTCGGCGGCGTCTTTCGCTTCGCGGCCGCCTGGTCGGCGTACTCGATGTTGATCTCGACCCTGCTTCGCCGCGCCTCGGTGGTGGGCGTGCGCCCGCGAGTGATCATCGCGCACGACATCTATGCGCTCATCCCGGCTGCGATCCTGAAACAGCGTTGGGGCTGCGCGCTGCTCTACGACGCACACGAGTATTTCCCCGCGAGTGACCTCCTGGCGCCTCCGTGGCAGATGCGAGTGATTCGCCGGCTGGAACGGCACTTCATCCGCAAGGCGGATCGAGTGGTTACCGTGTCGCCTCCTCTCGCAGCGCAGCTGCAACGTGATTACGGCGTGCAGAACGTGATCGTCGTCCCGAACACGGAGCCCGTCGCACGCGTCCTGTCGGAGATTCGGCCCCACGACCCCGCCGACCAAGTGCGGTTTCTCCTGCAAGGTCAAGCCGCACCCGGTCGTGGGTTCGAGCGTTTACTCGACCTCTGGCGCGAGCTCGATGACCCTCGCGCCGTCCTGCAGATCCGTGCACCGGACTGGGAGTACCCGCGCGTGTTACGCGAGCGGTACCAGGATCTCGCCGATCGGGGACGGTGCGAGTGGCTCGACCCCGTCGTGGAGGACCGCCTCGTCGAGGCGGCAGCGGCTGCTGAGATCGGGGTCATCCCATACGTCGGGCCGAACATGAACCACCTCTTCGCCTGCCCGAACAAGCTCGCGCAGTACATGTGCGCCGGTCTCGCAGTGTTCAGCAACAACCTTCCGTACGTCGGATCGGTGATTGCGCGTTTCGACTGCGGGCTCACATACGACGCGGATGACAGCAAGACGTTCCTGCGTGCTGCCCGCCGCTTGATCGACGAGCCGGATCTGCGGAGACGCCTCCGGGAGAACGCGCTCGCGGCGGCCGGAGTCGAATACAACTGGGAACAAACCTCCGAGCCGTACCGCGCGGCCATCTCGGAGCTGTTTGGCTGATGCACGTCCTCGTTCTGTACTGGCATCCGGTCGGAGCGGAGATGCGACCCGCTGTGAATACGCATCTGCATACGCTCGACATGCTCCCCGATCTCGAGGTCGAGTACTGCAACGCGTACGTCGAGTTACCCGACGAAGTGGAGCGCGCGCACTGGGATGCCGTCGTGCTCCACACGACGTTCCTGTGCATGCGTTGGAGCGACGCGTTCACCGCGTACGCGCTGCGTATCGCATGGCTCGCGAAACGAGAATGCCTGAAGATCGCCATTCCGCAGGACGAGTACGACCATTCGGAGATCCTCGACGAGTGGCTCTATTCGCTCGGGGTCACGCACGTCTTCTCGAACTTCGACGAAGGCCCGCGCAAGCTTCTGTATCCCATCCTCCACGACCGCGCGAGCTTCAGCGTGGTGCTCACGGGTTACGTGAACCAGGAGATTGTGGAAAGCGCTCGCGCGCAGCTACTACCGATCGCCGAACGTTCGGTCGACGTGGTCTACCGCGCTGCGGACTTGCCCTACTGGTTCGGAGCGAACGGGCAGAGAAAGGTGGCGATCGGCCGACTCGTCGCGCGCGGGGCGGACGAGCTCGGCCTGAAGACCGACATCTCCTCGCGTCCCGAGGACACGATCTACGGCGACGGCTGGACACGTTTCCTGCTCTCCAGCAAGTCCGTCACCGGATGCGAGACGGGCTCGACCGCGCTTGACCGCCGCGGCGAGATCCAGGCGAGCATCAGGGCCATGCTCGCGGCGGACTCGGCCCTCTCCTTCACACAGGTCGCGGCGCGGCTGCCGGCAGGCTGGGACGACCATCCGCTGACCGCTATCGGGCCGCGCCACTTCGAAGCGGTGGCCACGAAGACCTGTCAGATTCTGGTGGATGGTCATTACAGCGGGATCCTCGAAGCCGGACGTCACTATGTCGGGATCGCCGCGGATTTCTCGAACCTCTCGGACGTTCTCGAGCGAGTTCGCGACGACGCCCCCGGGCTGCAGATGATCGCCGACACAGCCTACGAGGACATTGTCGGGTCGGGGCAGTACACGTACGCGCGGCTCGCAGAGCAGTTCGCGACAGCCCTCGGTACGCGCCCGGCCGCGCGCTGATGTCTCAACCTCGGCCCGATCGGACACGACCCGACACCGACGGTCGGTTATCGTTGCTCCTCCTCGCCGATACCCGTTCGTCGGGCGCCGGGACGATGCTCCAGCATCGCCAGGCGTTCGCGAAATACTCGAAGCACGACGTGTCGGTCTACGACCCGTGTGGTGTCGATCACAGCCGTTTTTTCGATCTCGACGACTTCGATGTGGTCGTGATCCACTATTCGATCACCATCACAGCCGAGTGGTATCTCCCTCCGTGGCTGAGACGCCAGCTCCGAGAGTTCGACGGCGCCAAGATCCTCTTCTTGCAGGACGAGTACCGCTGGATCGACCTCGTCACAGAAGTCATTCGCGAGCTCGGGATCACGGTGCTCTACTCCGTCGCGCCGCCTGCTGCGTGGGAGCTTCTGTATCGGGAGCGGCTACCGGACGTCCAGATCCTCCCGACTCTGACGGGGTATGTCCCGTCCAACCTCGTCACGCGACGGCCACCCCCGACGCGTAACCGGCCCGTCGACATCGGGTACCGAGGGCGGGTGCTCCCGTACTGGACGGGCGCGCTGGGGCAGGAGAAAGTCTCGATCGCACGAGGAGTGCTCGAGCGCGCCGCCGGGAACGGCCTCCGGTGCGATATCGCCTGGGGAGAGAACGACCGCTTGTACGGCGAGAAGTGGTACCGATTTCTGGAGAGCGCGAAAGCGACGCTGGGCACCGGAAGCGGGACCTCAATCTCGGATTTCGACGGGTCGGTGGAGCACGCGGTCACCAGCTATCTCGCAGCCCATCCGGGCGCCGACTTCGAAGAGGTAGCGGGAAGTGTCCTCGCCCCGTACGAGGGAAACGTGTTGATCGACGTGATCTCGCCGCGAATCTTCGAAGCGGCCGCGCTCAACACACTCCTGGTTCTGTTCCCGGGGCCGTACAGCAACGCAGTCGAGCCGTGGGAGCACTACGTGCCGCTCGAGCGGGACTTCTCCAACTTCGGCCAGGTCGTCGAGTTCGTGCGCGACGCGTCGCGTCTCGAGCAGATGACCCGGCGCGCGCGGTCCACGTTGATCGAGTCGGGGAACTTCTCGCTGAGCTCATTCATCGGTCGGTTCGACGAGGACGTCGACCAGCACGCTGACCGGCGAACCACGCGCAGATCGCGGCGCGCCATTGCGCTAGCCCGCCTCGAGCGGCCGTTCGTGACCGGCACTCTCGCAGGGCGCGATGTCCGTGCCGGCCGGAACTCGCTGACGCGCGCACGGCTCACCACCACGCTGACGCTGCGCGACCCGGAGCTTCGCCGCCTGGCATACACCTACCTCTCATCGTCCCGAGCGCGCGCTTCCGTGAAGCCCAGGCGACTTGCACGTGACCTGCTGCGTCTCGGCCTGATCCGCGCCGCCCATGTCGGCGCGCGGGCCACAGCAGTGCCCTTCTCGGTTCGACCCCGGCTCGACCGTCGTGGGAAGAGTCTCGCGCTCGAGAGCGTCCCCGGCGCCCGCGAGAACGCCTCCGGGCCCGAGACAATCGACCTCGGGCAGCTCCTCGCCGACGGTGCAACGCTGGTCTGGGATCACAGGAGGGTGGGTCTCGAAACGCACTATCGCAGGGCAAGCGGCCGCTGGTTCGGAATCTCAGTGGGGTATTACGGCGTGCTGGGGATCCACCACTTCGCTGCGCTGGAGCGTTTGGCCAGCCTGAACCCGAGCGTCGTCGCGGGCGCGGTCGAGCCTCTGTTTCGACGGCCCCCGCGACCGCGCAAGGACCGTGGCTATCCGCCATGGGTGTTCAAGGTCTTGCCGCGACGTCAAAGCCGTGCCCTGATTCGCCATCAGGCGAGGCGTCCTCGCGTCTCTGGCCGGCGGCCCGTCACGCCGGTGGCGATCGCCATGGCCCCGCGCAACTACGCCGCCAAGGCATACGCGGTTGCCAGGGTCACATCCGAGCGTCCGACGCTGGCGGCAGTTCTGACCGCCTGGCGCGACAGTGCGG
>JACDGR010000289.1 GCA_013821525.1 Actinomycetota bacterium | reverse complement strand
TCAGCGTCTACCAGCTGGCTCAGCGCCGCAAGCAGATCATCATCATCGGTCGCCGCAACCGTTCGCAGGAGCGCATAAGGGAACTCACGGCCGAGCACCGCGGCAACTTGCGCGATCGACTTCGCGCCGCCGAGTCGATCGAGTCTGGCCAGCAGGGAGTCGCGCAGCGTCATCGGAATGTTGAGGGCCGGAAGCGCGCCTGCAAGCTCGAAACGGCCGGACACCTCCCGAAGCAGCCCCGACTCGCGCACCATCTTGCTCAGCTCCTCTATGAAGAGGGGCACTCCGTCAGCACGACGAAGAATCTGTTCGAGGACCGCAGGGGGAAGCGGCCGGCCACCAGCAGCCGCGGTCACAATCTGTGCTGAAGGCTCGCGACCGAGTCTGCTGAGCGAAATCTGCGTATGGTAGCCGACCGTATTCCACCGTTGTGGAAACTCCGGGCGGAACGTCAACACTACGAGCGCACATGATTGGGCAACGGCCTGCACCAGTAGATCAAGTAGCTCCAGGGTCGACGGGTCGGCCCAGTGCAGGTCCTCGCAGACGAACAACACCGGCTGCTCTACAGACCGCGCAAGGAGAATCCGCAATAGCGTACTCATCGTCTTCTGCTTCACCGTCTTTGGGTCCGCATCGAGCTGATCCAGTTCCTTGCCCGGCAGCGAGAGAAGCCTGTTGAAGAGCGGCATGGCTTCCTCTAAAGCCAAGCCGCACTGAACGAGCCACCCTTCAAGCTTCGTCCGTTTCTGCTCAGGGCCGTCATCGGTCCTGAACTGTATGACGACACGCTCGAGCAGGTCTACGATCGGGTAGAAGGCGCTGTTCGTATAGTACGGTGACGCAAAGCAACTGGTGAGCCATCCATCGGGCTCCTTGGCCACATGCTCTTCGAGCATGCGTACGAGACGCGACTTGCCGATCCCCGGTTCGCCGCCGATCAGGACGACATGCCCGCTCCGATTGCTGCGGACTTTCTCCCAGAGTTCGCAAAGCATTTGGACCTCAAGATTGCGTCCCATGAGTGGCGTCAGATCGGAAAATGCCAAGGACACGTCGAGGCGGCTGCGCGCGGTGGTTTCGCGCATCACCTCGTGCACTGCTGCGACTCTGCCTATTCTGCCGAGGTCACGCGGTCCGAGATCGCGTGTTTGAAAATAGCCCCTCACCAGTCGGTGCGTGTCGTCGGTGATAACCAGCGACTGCGGCTGCGCGACGGCCTTGAGACGAGATGCCAGGATCAGTGCGCGGCCATAGGCGGCGGGGGCGCCGCCGTTGCCGGACGAGCGAGCGACCACCGGCCCGGTATCGCCGGTGATGCGGACCTCAAGGCTAACGCCATAGTCGCGCTCCACACGTGGGCTCAGCCCCCGAATCGCAGCCAGTATCCCGAGCCCCGCCCGAACTGCACGCTGCGCGTCGTCTTCGTGAGCGATCGGGACGCCAAAATAGATGACGACACCATCACCCACGTATTCAGCCACCTGTCCTTCGTAACGGTCGACCACCATTTTGCATGCGTCGCGGTATGCACTTAGCACAACCCAATACTGCTCGCCGAGCGTTTCGAGAAGACCGGTCGAATCCACCAGGTCGCAAAACAGAACCGTCATCTGGCGATTTTCGGTACTGTCGCCGTCCGCGGATCGCGTTCGGCGGCCCGGCGGAGCCACGATGGGGCGCGGTCGGGGATCTTCGCCGCCCCGGGTCGCTCGGAGATCGCTGCCGCAGTGATGACAGAAGTTTGCGCGCGCTTGAACTTCGGCGTCGCAAGCCCGGCAGCTCCCCACCAACGACATGCCGCACTCGGCGCATGAGCGGTGATCGTCGGCAACGAGGGCGTAGCATCGTGGGCAATCCATCCTCGATTTCCCCTGTCCCTTGCAATACGTCAGCATTCAAGGCCGTTATCATTGCACGTAGCCGCCGCAATTTTCGATCATGTGGGGATTCTCGTACCGGCGAGCACGTATCCGATCATCCGCGAGTTCGCTGCCAAGCGGCGATGACGAGAGGTGCCGAACGCCACGACCTAGCCCTCCACGCGGTCGAGGTCTGGGCCTGGAGGCGACCAGGGCCGGGGCGAGCGCAAATTTCTACGCCGGTACTCCATTGGGCGCCTGTGCGGAGGCTTGATCGTAGCTACCGTCATCACACAGACCCGTCGACCGCTGGGCCGGGAGGGGCCAAGGGTCGGCAGCGAAGCTCGAAAATGTCTCTGAAATCAGGATGCTGGCGAGTCGACGACGCTGTCATCGGCAAGCCCCGTTGACGGAGAGGACGATGGGCACAGGGCATGCCAGACGAACGGATACCGATAGAGGCTCGGGCGCTTCCGAAGTCAGGTCGGTCGGATGAGACCGTGGTCGAGCAGGCGTTGGCGGTTCTGGAGCAGGAGAGTCGCGCGTGGACGGTTCTCCAACATCGCAGGTATTCCCAACCGCTCGAATCGCGCTCGGATGTCGATAATGTGTAATGATCACGGCGACTGCGAACGAGCATATCCGCTCGTGCCTCCGCTGTTCTGTCTCGGCCTCTCATGAACCGGGAGCCTCGCATGTCCTCTGACAATCTGCTTTCCTGGACGGATCGACAGTGGGCCGATCTGCGTTCCGTCGCATTGGAGTCGGCCCGAAAAGGGCGTGTGGCCAGCACGTTTCTGCCGTTGGTCGGGCCGGTACCCGCGGATCAAGCAACGGTGCCATCGAACTGGGTTAGCGTGCCCGAACAACAAGTCGTCCAGCGTGGTGAAGCCGAGTACAGGTTGGAGGTCCGGTCGGGCAAGTCCTTGCATCTGGTGACCATCGCGTGCAACGTCTACCTGCGCGGATCGGAGGTCGCCGATCCCGAGCTCGCGGCAGCGAAAACGATGGTTCGCAGGGCGGCCGAGGTACTCGGCAGACTGGAAGACGCCGTCATCTTCTATGGACGACCCGCGGACGGGACGGATCCGAGCCCAATACAGCCGCCGATTTACACGATCACAGGCGGATCTGACCTGACCGGCCTGCTGCAGGCTCCGGACACACTCTTCGAGAAGGAGCAACGATCGATTCTGGCCGACTATGCCACTGCAGTGAGAGACCAAAGAGACAAGCGCATACGATTTGGGGTCGCGTCGCCGCTTGCCCAGGCTGAGGCCGCCGTAAACGACGCCGCCGCAGCCGCCACTGGAATGATGCGTGTCTCGCTCGCGACTTTCAAAGCTAGCGGCTCGCCGATCGTCGAGGCAATCGTCGACGCGATTCAACGGTTGGAAGGACGTGGCCAGTTCGGGCCCTTCGCCGTCGTGCTCGGCCGTGACCTCTTTCGCGATGCCACGAACCCGAGCGGCTCACTCGTTCTGCCGACCGACCGCCTTGCCGAATTTCTCGACGGCCGCAAGGTTTTACGCTCGAGCGTGCTGCCGTCCGACCGAGGAGTCGTCGTCGCGCTCGGCGGTCAACCAATAGAGCTTGTACTAGCGAGCGACATCGACGTCAGGTTTCTGCAGGTAACTCTCGAGCCGCGGTACGTGCTGCGGGTCTGCGAGCGCCTCGTACTGCGCATCAAGGAACTCGACGCCGTGTGCAGCGTGATCATGGCTGGGCAACTGTGGGATCCGGACTTTGCCCCACGGAAGGCGCGGTCGTGACGGAAGCGACGCCGGTGTCGCCCCCGCCGCTGTCGGGGCGCAATCCGTGGGCCGCCTACCTGACGAACATCGAGAGGTGACCCGAGGGTGGCCAGGGTCGTCGTGCTCGGCGGCGGCGTCGCGGGTTTCTCGGCGGCGCAGGAGCTCGCCGAGCGCGGGTTCGAAGTCGTCGTCGTCGAGAAGACCGGTGTCCCTGGAGGAAAGGCCAGGAGCAGCCCTGTCCATCCAGTGGGCCCATCGCCCTGGGATGCTGAGCCGCGGTATGTCCCTTGGCAACCAGGGGGGCACGTCTCCTGGGTACCCGGCGAACACGGCTTCCGTTTCTTCCCCGGCTTCTACCGTCATGTCGTCGACTCGATGGCGCGGATTCCGACATACGAAGGTGTCAGCGCGGCCGATCATCTCATTCCGATTGCGCGCTGTGGGCTGACCCAATACGACAAGCCGACCTTCAGCATGCCGCTGCGCTTTCCCCGAAGCCCCGGGGACGTCGGCGCCGCGGTCGGCGCGATTCTTTCCGGCTTCAGTTCGGTGACCGATCTCACCCCGGGCGAGCTGGCCCACTTCGGAGCACGGATCTGGCAGATCCTCACCTCGTGCGAGGAGCGCAGGATCGCCGAGTACGAGCAGATCCCGTGGTGGTCATTCATCGACGCCGAATCCCATTCCCGCGCCTACCAAAAGTTCCTGGCTGCCGGGATTACCCGTTCGCTCGTCGCGGCGCACGCCGAGACCGCGAGTACGCGCACGATAGGCGACATCTTAGTCCAGTTGCTACTCGACATCATCGATCCGTCTGTGGCCACCAGCGACCGCGTGTTAGACGGTCCGACAAACGAAGTCTGGCTTTATCCGTGGCTGCAGTACGTGCGAACGCTTGGGTCACCTACCTGCCCGAGACCACCGTCACCGAGATCGGCTATACGGATGGACGGATCTCAGGCGTCCAGGTGACAAGCTCTCAGGGCGTGGAGACGCTGGAGGGCGACTACTACATATGCGCTCTGCCAGTGGAGCGGGCGGCGCCGTTGCTCTCGCCTGCGCTCGTTGGTGGCGATCCGCGT
>JACDGR010000288.1 GCA_013821525.1 Actinomycetota bacterium | reverse complement strand
GGTGGGGGTCGGCTCCGTTGTCGAGATCGACGGCAACGGCCGCACGATGTCGGTGGAGGTGAGCGCCGTCGGTGGTGCGGGGACCGTCTCGCCGACCTCGCCCCTTGGCTCGGCGCTCCTCGGCAAGAAGGTGGGGGACACGGTCGACGTGCAGGCGCCGAAGGGCGCCTGGCAGGCGACGATCACGGCGATCTCCTAGCCTCAGAGCGCTTCACCCTTAGACGAGGTTCAGACCAGGTTCGTGGGTTTCGGGCCGCCAGGTGCAACACTTGATCCGTGGCGACACGGCCGAAGCAGCGGAACCTTGGTCGCCTGAGCGAGATCGCCCAGGTAGCGGTCAGGCACGGCTTCGGCTACGCGGTCGACGGCCGCAAGGCCGGCGATCCGTCGGTCGAGGGCACGGCGCGTGGCCGCCACCTGCGGGAGATGCTCGACGAGCTGGGGCCGACGTTCGTCAAGTTCGGCCAGCTGCTCTCGACGCGCCCCGACGTGGTGCCGCCGGACATCATCAGCGAGCTGCGGAGCCTGCAGGACGACGTGCGTCCCTTCCCGTTCGCCGACATCGAGCGCACGATCCGCGAGGAGCTCGGGCAGCCGATCGAGCGGCTCTTCACGGAGTTCGACGAGCAGCCGCTCGCCGCCGCCTCGATCGGACAGGTGCACCGCGCGACGCTGCCGAACGGTCGCAAGGTCGTCGTCAAGGTGCAGCGGCCCAACGCGCCGAAGCAGATCGAGGCCGACCTTGCGCTGATGTACCAGGCCGCGAAGCTCGCGAAGGAGCGTATTCGCGCCCTTGACTTCATCGACGCGAACGAGATCGTCGACGAGTTCTCACGGTCGATTCGGCAGGAGCTCGACTACAGGCTCGAAGGACGAAACGCCGAGAGCTTCCATCGGAACTTCGCCGGCCATCCGCACGTGGCGGTTCCGAAGGTCTACTGGTCCTACACGCGCTCGCGCGTGCTGACGCTCGAGTATCTCGACGGCGTGCAGCTCGCCGACATCGACGTCGAGCACTGGACGCTCGACCAGCGCCGGCACCTCGCGTATCTGATCGCCGAGACGTGGATGACGATGATCTTCCGGCACGGGTTCTTTCACGGCGACCCGCATCCGGCGAACATCCTCGTCCTCTCGCCGGAACGAATCGGGCTCGTCGACTTCGGCCTCTCGGGCAAGCTCACCGACGAGGACATGTCGAAGCTGACACGTCTCTTCATCGATGCCGCGTCCGAGAACATCGAGGTGATCCCGAAGCGTCTCGGAGAGCTCGGCGTCAGGTACCCAAAGGATCGCGAGGCGGAGTTCGTCGCCCAGCTGCGCGAGATGTACTACCGCTACTACGGCGCGAGCCTGAAGGAGATCGATCCGATCCAGGTGATCCGTGAGGGGTTTGCGCTCATCTACACGATGAACCTGCGCCTGCCGACCCGCTTCGTGATGCTCGACAAGGCGATCGCGACGCTCGGCTCCGTCGGCGTCGAGCTGTATCCGGACTTCAACGTGTTCGAGATCGCGAAGCCGTACGCGCGCGACCTGATGCTCTCGCGCTTCACGCCGCGGCGGATCGTCGCGCGCACGCGTCGCGAGGGCTGGAGGCTGACGCAGATGGCAGCCGACCTGCCGTATCAGGTGCATGAGACCCTCGAGCAGGTGCGTGACGGTCAGATCGAGGTCGGTTTCGTGCACAAGGGCCTCGATGAGTTCATGTCGAAGCTCGACGTCCTCTTCAACCGCCTCGTGATCGCGCTCGTCGTGACCGGAGGGCTGATCGGGTCGAGCCTGATCGGGATCTTCGCCAAGACAGGCCCGCACGTGCTGGGCTTGCACGTGGTGTCGGTGCTCGGCTTCGGCCTCTCCACCGTGCTCGGGATCTGGCTCCTCTGGGGCGTGCTGCGCTCCGGCCGCTTGTAGCTGTCCGTTTCCGACCGCTGCGCATCGATCGGCGCAGATTCGTGCGAATGGACAACTGGTCGTCGCGGCCGTGCGCGCCTAGCGTGACCGCCATGACCGTGACTGCCCTCTTCCTGGCCGACGCCGAGCCCGAGACGCGCGGCCTGCTCGAGGAGCAGCTGCCCCGCGACGGATTCCAGCTCGTCGGCGCCGGGGTGCCGTTCGACCTCGTGCTCGCCACCGACGGCGAAGTGCTTGACCGATTCGTCGACCGTGCGCCGGTGATCGTCCTCGGCCGGCTCGAGGCGGACGTGATCGATCGGGTGCGCGCGTTTCGGCGCGGCTGCGACGACTACGTCGTCCAGCCGTTCGACTACCAGGAGCTCGTCGAGCGGATTCGCGCAGTGCTGCGGCGCTCGAAGCCGCGCGAGCTCGCGGTCGTCGTCGCACCGCCGGTGCGAATCGACACGCGGACACGGGACGTGCGCGTCGCCGGCGCGCGCGTGCAACTCGCGCAGAAGGAGTACGAGCTGTTGCTGCGGCTGGCGCGGGAGCCCGAGCGCGTGTTCACGAAGGCAGAGCTCCTGCGTGAGGTCTGGGACTATCGGGTCGTCGGTCGAACGAGAACCCTGGACTCACACGCCTCACGGCTCCGTCGCAAGCTGCGCGCCGCGGGGTCGCCCGTCGAGCTGGTCGACAACGTGTGGGGGGTGGGGTACCGGCTGCTCGGCGTTCCGTGATAGCCCGCTGGTGGTCTGTTGCCCCGGATCCGGTAGTCGGACAGACGACCAAATGGTAGTCTGGCAGACGCATGTTGACCGACATCAATCCGTTCGTCTACTCGCACCCGCTCGCGCCCGCCGAGATCATCGACCGCGACGACGAGACGCGGGAGCTGCTGACGAATGCCGTCGGCGGCCACTACGTCCGCCTCTACGCGCCACGCAAGTACGGCAAGACGAGCCTGCTGCAGAGGGCGCTCGCGGACGGGGAGCGCGAAGAGGGGCTGATCCCCGTGCTCGTCGACCTCTACCGCGTCGTCTCGCTTGCCGACGTCACGGTGCGGATCGAGCGTGCGTACGCTCGCCACCTGAAGGGCGCCGTGCGCGCCCGCGTCGACCAGTTCCTGCAGCGCACCGGAATCGGGCTCTCGCTGGGTGCGACCGGCATCAGCGCCCGGATTCAACTCGATCCCAAAGCCGACCCGCTGCCTGCGTTGCACGCGCTCCTCGACCTGCCGCTGCGGCTGGAGCAGAGCGGCGGCTACCGCGCGCTGATCGCATTCGACGAGTTCCAGGACATCCAGAAGGTGCCCGACCTCGACGGGCTCGTCCGCAGCCACATCCAGTACCACGGTGACGTCGCGTCGTACGTCTTCGCCGGCTCCGAGCCTGGCCTGATGGAGCAGCTCTTCGAGGATCGCGACCGCCCGCTCTACGGCTCGGCCGTGCCGATGCGTCTCGGGCGACTCGCCCCGCAGGACGTCGGCGCGTATGTTGCCGAGCGCTTCGCGGAGAGCGGGCGCGACGTAGGAGAGGCACTCGGCTCACTGCTCCACGCCGCCGACGGCCATCCGCAACGGGCGATGTTGCTTGCACACCGGCTCTGGGCGAGCGTCGAGCCCGGAGGAGCCGCGACGCTCGAGAACTGGCGCAGGGCACACGAGGCAGCACTCGCAGAGCTGGACGCAGAGTTCGACGCCGAATGGCGCCACCTCGACACGTCGGAGCAGAAAACGCTGCGCTCGGTGATCGAAGGCGGCGGTTCGCCGTACCGCGGCGACGTGCTCGCTCGGCTCGCGCTGACGAAGGACATGGTGCGCAAGGCGCTGCCTCGTCTGGCGGCCTCGGCGCTGATCGAGCGGCATGGCGACCGCCACGAGATCGTCGACCCGCTTTTTGCCGAGTGGATCCGGCGGAGCGCCGACCCGCCTGAGATGGTTGACCCGTGAGCCAACGCGAGCAGGCAGAGCTCTTTCGCCGGATGCATCGCGAGCGACCGATCCTCGTGTTGCCAAACGCTTGGGACGTAACGAGCGCGCAACTGCTCGCGGCCATTCCTGGTTGCCGTGCGCTCGCGACCTCGAGCGCCGCGGTCGCACGCTCGCTTGGCTACGAGGACGGTGAGCAGGCGCCACGCGACGCGATGGTCGCGGCCGCTGAACGGATCTCCGCTGCGGTCGACCTGCCGGTGACCGCGGATCTCGAAGCGGGTTACGGCGACCCTGTCGGCACCGCTGCGGCCGCGTGGGCAGCAGGCCTCGTTGGCATCAACTTCGAGGACTCACCCGGCGACCGGCTGCTGCCCGTCGCTGAGCAGGTCGCGCACATCGCGGCGATCCGTGATGCCGTGCCGGATCTGGTGCTGAACGCGCGCGTCGACGTGTTCTTGAACGGCTCCGCCGACGTGGCGGAGGCGATCGCGCGCGGGAATGCCTACCTGCGCGCGGGCGCCGACTGCATCTATCCGATCCTCTGCCCGCCGGCGGCGATCGGCCGGCTCGCCGAGGGGATCGGCGGGCCGGTCAACGTGCTCGCCGAGCAGGGCGTTCCCGGCCCCGCCGAGCTGCAGGCGCTCGGTGTCTCGCGCCTGACCTGGGGCGGAGGGCTTGCGCGCAGCGCCTACGCCGAGGCCGTTCGCATCGTCACGGACGCTCTCGGCCGACCCGGGCGGCGGCGCGCCGTCAGCGGTGGATGATCCGCGCGCCGCGGCCGCGCGTCAGATACGCGAACGCCCATCGCGTCAGCACGAGCACGCGATTCTGGAAGCCCACGAGGTAGGCGATGTGGATCCCGAGCCAGAGCG
>JACDGR010000287.1 GCA_013821525.1 Actinomycetota bacterium | reverse complement strand
CCGCACGAGCGATGCTGCTGCCGCAGCTGCAAATCACCGGCCCTGCTGACGGCGCGGTTCTCGGCGAAGCAAGAGCGGCCGACGCATCGTTCACCGCCCGTGGCAGTGATGCCGGTTGGACGCTTGACGGACGGGACGTGACTCCACGTGTTGTCCACGGCGGCAGCATTCTTTCGGTTGCTCCGCTGAGCGAGGGAACCCACTTGCTGGTCGTTCGATCCCGTCCCGACATTTTGGGAGAGCGGCGCGTTCGGCGTGTCCGGTTTGTTGTTGATCGGACGGCGCCGCAGTTAAAGCTGCCCGCGTATTTTCCGGTTCGACATCGCCAGCCGCTTGTTGTGCGCGGCGGCGTGGTCGGGGCGGTCCGAGTGAGTGTTGGGGGCCGTCGTGCGAGCCTTGCGCGGCGGAGGTTCGCCCGGGTTCTCAGAGAGTGGGTTGGCGCAGCGGTTGATGTCGTTGCCGTCGATGCTGCGGGTAACAGCGTCAGGCGGGTGGTGCGGGTGGTGATCGAACCGCGACATCCCCCGGTTGCGGTGCGTGCCGTGCATGTGACCGCCTACGGCTGGTCTGACCGAACGCTACGTGGCGGAGTGATGGCGTTGATCGCTGCTCATCGCATCAACACGGTCGAGCTTGACCTGAAAGACGAATCAGGCGTCGTCGGCTTTGGCAGCGGCGTGCCGCTTGCGCGCCGCATCGGGGCCGCTAAACGGATCTATGACTTGGCGACGGCGGTGCGGTACCTGCACGCGCGCGGTGTGTGGGTGATCGGACGGCTGGTCTGTTTCCGGGATCCGATCCTGGCTGCGGCCGCCTGGAAAGCCGGGCAGCGGGACTGGGTGATCCAGACGCCCGCGGGAAAGCCCTATGCGGGATACGGCGGTTTCACGAATTTCGCGAATCCGAGTGTACGGCGCTACCAGATCGACATCGCGCTCGCGGCGGCGCGGGCGGGGATCGACGACGTTTTGTACGACTACGTTCGCCGTCCAGACGGGCCGCTTGCGAGCATGAGCTTTCCCGGGCTCACGGGAACGCCGGGCTCGGCGATCGTCGGTTTCTTGAGCGATTCTCAACGGGCGCTTGCCCGGTACCGCACTTATTTGGGTGCGTCAGTCTTTGGTGTTGCGGCGACGCGACCCGCCGAGGTCGCCCAACCGATCCGGCAAATGGCAGCCCATCTCGATTACGTCGCCCCGATGGTCTACCCCTCTCATTGGGCGCCGGGCGAGTATGGCGTCGCAGACCCAAACAGCGAGCCATACCTGATCGTGAACCGAGCATTGAAGGACTTCGCCCATGACGTGCATGGCACAGGCGCCCGCGTCGTGCCCTGGCTCCAAGATTTCAGTCTCGGCCGAAACTACGGCCCAAATGACGTGCGCGCCCAAATCGCCGCGGCCCGCCACGACGGCATCAACGAATACCTCCTCTGGGACGCCGGTGTCACCTACACCGCCGCCGCCCTCACCACCGACGCCAGAGCCCTACCCAACCGGAGAACACCCGCAAGGGGGCACGCGCAGAAAACGCAAGCTCCGGCCGTTGGCAGGGTGAGCGGGCTTGCGCCAAACGAGCTGGGAATGATCCCTGTCCTCATGCACCACCAGATCCGGGCAGACCGGACAAGCCCATACGACCAGACGCCAGCGGAATTTCGCGCCGAGCTTGCACGCCTGTGGCGAAGCGGCTACTGGCCGGTCACCGCCGCAGCACTTGTCGAGCGGAGACTCGGCAATGTTCCGCTCGGCAAGACGCCAGTGGTGCTGAGCTTCGACGACTCAACGCGCTACCAGCTCTTCTTCAAAAACGGGCATCTCGTCAAAGACACTGCAGTTGGAATCATGCTCGCTTTCGCGAAAACACACCCGGGCTTCCACGCGACGGGAACGTTCTATGTGCTCGGCGATCCCTGGGGCGGCGTCAAGCAAGGGAAGGCGTGGCTTCGCTGGCTGGTAGAGCACGGGTTCGAGCTTGGAAACCACACCCAAGACCACCTGCCTCTGCGAGAACTCAACGACGCGCAGGTTCAGCGCGAACTCGCACTCGGCGCCCGCCTGATCACAACCGCAGTCCCTGGGTACAACATCACAACGATGGCGCTGCCACTCGGCTCGATGCCACACAACAAGACACTCGCCCGACACGGACGCTGGCGCCACACCACCTACAGCAACCAAGGCGTCTTCCTCGTCGGCGCTAACCCCGCTCCCTCGCCCTACTCAGCGGCATGGAACCCGACTGAAATCCCCCGCATCCGCAGCTCACACACACCCTGGCATGGCGAGAGCGACTACACCGCCGCCTACTGGCTCCACGAACTCGACGCTCACCCCAACGAACGCTACGTCTCTGACGGCGACCCGACAAGGATCAGCTTCCCGAAAGCCGCTGACGCTCTAGCTGTCCGCTTCCGCGGACAAGCACACGCCGTGGCGCCACGGTGAGCCCGGACACGCCCCGCCGTATCACTGACTCCAAGGTGGCAAACGGGCTCCACGTTCGCCAGATGACAGCACTCAAAGTGCAGCGTTGCGAACAACCCGTTGCGTTTCAGTGACAGGTGGTCGCCAGCGCGATCATCTGCGCGTTTGCGACGGTATCGCGCAGCGTGTTTGTCAGCCAGACGCGGGTGCTTCGGATCTGCCATGCGATCTGATGGATTTTGCCGCCTGCAGTGTAGATCTCGTAGCTGCGGCCGTCGCGGCGGATCGTTGCTGAAGGGTTGTCCAGGATCGGAGGGTTCTGCCAGGTGGTGTACATCCAAAGGATCGAGTTGCCGATCCGCCCGTTGCGTAGAGCGCGATGGCCGGATGGTCGGCGATGACGTAGGAACGTGCGTTGCCCTCGGGCCACCAGAAGCCTGACGGCAGCGCGTCGGGAGCGCATGTCCGGATCCCGTTCGAGACGCCTGCGAGGAGTTCCCGGCCGCGACCGCCGTCAGGGCTGAGGTGAGCCGACGGGAGCGCTGCCGGTTTCCTCAGCTGCTTGTGGCGCGGCTTCCGCGAGCGGGGTTGGATAAGCCAGTGGCGGACTGTCGAGGCGAGCTGAGTCCGTGAGGCTTGCAGGTAGTCGGCGCCGTCGAGGAGCAGGGGCGTTGCGTTGACTGTCTGTCTGATGATGTTGCGTGTCGGGGTTTGCCCAATCGCCCGTGCGAGCGACAGCACCTCACCAAACGAAGAGATGTCAGAAGTCGTTGCTTTAGCGAGCGACAGAGCCAACCGTCGAACGTGCAGCGGGTTCCAGTCGTTTCCGAGCGCGTCTCGCGCCACGATTCGAAGCAGCAGCTGCTGCCGCGCGGCCCTGACAAAGTCGTTGTCACCGTGGCGGTAGCGGGCAAACGCAAGCGCCTGGTCGCCGTTCAGCCTCTGGTAGCCAGGCTGCAGATCGATGTTCGCGTAGTTCGATGAGAGAGTCCCGACGTTCTTGTTGAAGTAGCGCTGATCAACCGGCAACCAGACTCCGCCGAGGTCACCGACAATGTCTTTGAAGCCCCGGAAATCGACCTCGAAGAAGTGATCGATCCTCACCCCGAAGGTTTCTCGGATCACCCGTGTGAGCAGCCGTTCGCCTCCATACTCGAACGCCATGTTGATCCGGTCATGGCCATGGCCCGGGATAGCTACATAGAGGTCGCGCGGTATCGAAAGAAGCGCCACACGATGCCGTGACGGCTCCACCCGGGCGAGCATGATCGTGTCCGAACGGGCGCCCACGAGCCCGGTCGAGCGGTGATCGGAACCCACAAGCAAAATCGTCTGCGCCGACGGCTCAGGCGGCAGACGAACCAACACCCTCCGCGGCGCCCGATGGAGTTCCGACTGAACCGCCTTCACAACAGCGGCCTTCGGACCCGCCCGCAACTGATCAAGCACCGACGACGCTTGCCAATACGTCAGGCCGCCAGCCGCCAAAACGACCGCCACAACACAGCCAAGCCCGATTTTCAGCTTCGCCACGCGGCCAGCATGCCTAGCGGCACCGCGATGAGGCTTCACGCTGCTTCCGAGAACTGGGGGCGCTGCAGGCCGCAGCGGCATCAGCCGCGCCGCGCTCGGCGGGTCGCCCGTCTGGTCTCAACGCCGGGCGCAGCCTCCGGGCAGGACATCTGTCTCATCGTCCCGCCACTGTCGGCTGAAGCCGAATGCGATCTGGCGATCTCTGCTCGGTCGGCTCCCGGCCACCGCTGTAGCGTCGTTCGGTATGAGGTTCCGCCTGGTCGCTGTTGTCACGCTGATGGGCATCGCCGTCCTGGCGGTGAGGATCGCCATTCCACCGGCCGTCTCCGCTGGCGCGTCCGCAACCGCAACTTGCGGGGTCGAGCGCTGGAACGTGAAGACGCTCCAGGACAGGCCAGTGCTACTCCCGGTGTATCGAACGACTGTCGCCTACCTCGTCACTCGTCCTGCGCCCCGCTTTCCGACACGGCGGCTGCCGTTCGAGCGTCGGATTTTTCAAGTCGTCGCAAACGTGATGCTTGTTCGACCCGAAGCCGACGGCGACCTTCATCTTGTTCTCAATCAGCAAGGACGCCAGATGATCGCCGAGTCTCCTTCGCCCGCTTGCACCGCGAGGGCGTTCCCGAGGCGGCGGGCTCAGATGGCAAGCGCCCGCAAAGCGGCGGCGCTCTGCCGCGCTCGCGTCACCGGCGTCGCGTTTTTCGACTTCAACCACGGCCAAACCGGCGTTGCCGCAAACGCCATCGAGCTACATCCGATC
>JACDGR010000286.1 GCA_013821525.1 Actinomycetota bacterium | reverse complement strand
ATGACCCAAATCCTGCTTTTCCACCACGCACAGGGCCAGACCGATGGGTTCCTTGCCTTCGCCGATCAGCTCCGCGCAGCGGGGCACGTCGTCCACGCACCGGACCTCTACGACGGAAACACCTACACCGAACTCGACAAGGGTGTCGGCTATGCACGAGAGGTCGGCTTCGGAACGATCGCCGAGCGCGGGCGCGCCGCGGCAGAGGGCTTGCCGAGCGAGCTCGTGTACGCCGGGTTCTCACTCGGTGTCATGCCTGCACAGCTACTGGCGCAGACGCGGCCGGGTGCGCAAGGAGCGCTGCTCTTCAGCGCTGCGTTCCCCGCCTCCGAGTTCGGAGAGTCGTGGCCACAGGGAGTTCCGCTCCAGATTCACATGATGGAGAACGACGAGTGGGCGCTCGAAGACCTGCCCGCTGCGCGCGAGCTGGTCGAGTCGACCGACGGCGCGGAGCTGTTCCTGTACCCCGGCGACAAGCACCTGTTCGCAGACAGCAGCCTGGCCGACTACGACGAAAGTGCCGCAACGCTGCTCAAGGAGCGCGTCCTGGCATTTCTCCGGGCGGCTGAGCAGCGAGCTTCAGTCAGGCCTCGAAGCGAGCGCGCGGCCAAGCGCAGCTTTGTCCGTCGGCGGGCCGTGCGTAGGAAGCACGACCTCGATCGGTAGGTCGAGCAGCGGCCGCAGGATCTCGATCAGCTGGTCACGCGTTTGCCCTGCGCTCAACCAGTCGGTCAGGAGCTCGAGACCGTTGCCTCGATCGAGCAGCGTGTCCCCGATGACGAGTGCGTTTCGACCCTCCACCCACAGCACGAGGTCGCAAGCCTTTTTCCCCGCGAAGGCGTCGACCCCGATCGGGAGACGGTCGCCGGCGACGAAGATGCGGCCCTCCGCCTCCAGGCGCTCGAGATCGGGGCGGAGCCAATCGACGTCATCGTTGAACGCCTCCGGCGGTGGCAGGAAGATCGGCGCGCGCAGCTCGTCGACCAATGCCTGCGAGTCACGCTCGTGCCAGGGACAGGTGAGCACGATCGCAACCTCGCGTTCGCTTGCCCGAGCGATGAGCTCGCTCGGCACGGCGATCGGGTCGAACAGAAGCAGCTGTGCTCCGTCGTCGAGCGCGTACGACGAAACCGATGTGTGGGCCCAATCCGTTCCAGGCTCCCACTCCGGGTGTACCGCCGTCCAGTGCCACAGACCCCTCTGCAGTTCGCGCACGGGCGCCATGCTAGGGGATGTGCGCCGCTAGCTCGCGTCAGAGCAGCAAGCCCATGTCGACCGCGTCCCACAGCTCGCCGCTCTGGCGACGGAACTGCTTGACGCGGCGCCCCTCCTCGACGAAGCCGAACTTGCGATAGAGGGCGATCCCCGCCGCGTTGTGCGAGAAGACGCTCAGGCTCAGCTTGTGCAGCCCCTTCGCGCGAGCCGACTCGATTGCCGCGAAGAGCAGCTCCGAGCCCACGCCACGCCCCCGCCACCCGGCGGCGACCATCATTCCGAGCTCGCCGAATCCGTGGCCACCACCCCCACCCACGTGGATGGAACCGATGATCTCGGCGGCACTCTCGGCCACGATCGTCTCGTCGAGCGTCCAGCGCGCGGCGCGCGCATCGATGTCCACGGGCGGCTCCGTCGCAATCCCGTCTCGTTCCTCCGCGACTGCCGCGAAGAGATAGGCGAGGGGATAGCGATCCTCGTCCTGCGCGAGCCGAATCACGTACGGCGGCATGAGCGAAGTCTCGCATGCCGGCCGCGGCGTTACAGGTTGTACCCCCACCCCTCACGCCACGCGAACGGCTCGTCGACGAGATCCTCGAGCTGCGTGCCGTCTACGACGTGGTCGAGCGCCCAGCGCGTCGCGACGTGCCCGATCAGGACGAGACGCTGCCCCGCATGATCATCGGGCAGCTCTCGGAGTAGCCCGGCGACGCGCCCAACCGCCTGCCGCCAGCTCTCGCCCTCCGGAAACGGCTCGTCGAGGCGCCGACGCCGCTCCGCGTCAAGCCGGTTGCGCGGCATGCCGTTCAGCGTGCCGTAGTTGCACTCCCGCAGACGCCAGTCGAGGCGGACCGGGATGCCGGAATGTCCGAAGGCGATCCGAGCGGTCTCGACGGCTCGGTTCAGGTCGGATGCGATCACCAGGTCGACGCCTGTCCGTCGGCGCTCGCCGAGTGCGCGCGCCTGCTCGCGGCCGGTGGCCGACAGCTCGCCGCCGAGCCAGCCCGTCGCGATCCCTGCTTCGTTGTCGACACTCGTCGAGTGCGTCTCGAAGATCACCTGGACGCTCATCGGGCGGAGATGCCCTCGAGCAGCCGCTCGAGATCGTGCTCGTCGTTCCACCAACCGACCGACGCGCGCAGAAGCCCGGTGCCCGGCAGCTCGCGCAGCACGACGCCGCGGTCGTACAGCGACTCGACCGTCTCAGCTGGCTCGCCGTGGACGCGGAACGAGACGAGCGGCCCTTGCCCGGCCTCGCTCACGACGTCGAAGCCCGCCGCGAGCAGCCGCTCGCGGAAGAGCGCGGTGAGGTTGCGCGCGCGCTCGAAGCGACCGGCGGGTAGCCCAGTGAGCGCGGCCTCGAGGCCGGCGACCGACGTCGCGCCGGCGAACACCGGGTCGAAGCGCGCAGCGCCTGCCTTCGGCACCCAGGTCGCCGCTGCGATGTCGTACTCGGCTTGTGACGGATAGGAAATGAGGCGAGGACGAAGCGCTTCGGGCTCGCGCACGTACAACGCTCCGCTGCCGTCGGGGCCGCACAGCCACTTCTGGGCGCTGACCGTGTAGAAGTCGGCCGAGGTTGCGTCCACCGCGACCGCGCCGGCGGACTGTGCTCCATCGACGAGCACGGCCACCCCGGTCTCCTCGCGCAGGGCCTCCCAGGGAAAGAGGGCTCCGTCGATCCAGGAGATCGCGGAGGTAGCGATCAGGCGGGTCTGCGACGTCACCTCGCGCCTGATCAGCTCGAAGACGTCTGTCGCAGCGGCGCCCCGAACGCGCGCGCGACCTTCAACGTCGCTCCCGAGGCAACGAGCGGCCCCGTCAGGCCGAAGTGCTCGGCGTCTGTCGTTACCACCTCGTCGGAGGCGCCGAGGCCGAGACCCATGACGACGATGTGCACGCCCTGCGTCGTCGACTCGGTGAGCGCAACGTGCTCGGCAGGCACCCCGATCTGGGCGGCGAGCAGCACACGCACGCGTTCACGGGCGTCGAGCATCTCCTCGAAGTAGGCCTTTCCCCCACGCCCGTGCGCGGCCTCCCAATCGCGCAGCTCGCGCATCGTCGCCAGGGTCGAGTCGGACAGCGGGCCGAACGTGCCCGCATTCAGGTACGCGTGCTCGCGGAGGACGGGGAACCGCGCGCGCTCCGACGCCCAGCTCATCTGATCTCCACGTCGACGGGTGCATGGTCGGAAAGCAGGCACTCGCCTTGCGCACGTTGCTCGTCGTCCCAGCGCCGCACCGGGGTGCTCGCGGCGCCGCGAACCAGAACGTGGTCGATGCCCGGCCCCGGTTGGGAGAAGCTCCACTCCGGACCCACCAGGTCGTGCAGCGTCCGGCTGCGAAGCGCCGTGACATTGAAGTCTCCGGCAAGAACGACGACATCTTCCGGCTTGGCGGTCGAAACGGCGAACCACGCGGCGCGCAATAGCTCGGCGTCGGCGAGCCGTTGGTCGGCCGGGTAGCTCGTGCAGTGCGTGTTCGCGACGAGATAGGTGCGGCCGTCCGCCGCCGCGAGCCGCACGGCCTGGACGATCCGGCGCTCCTTCGCCCAGGCGACCCGAGCCACCGGCCCGAGCCCGAGCGCACGTGCCTGCCTCGCGCGGAAACGGCGCGCGTTCAACTGCAGCGATGTGTGGTCCAGCAGCCGCAACCTCGACGCGATCAGCATCGCGTTCCCTTGCCCGGTGAACGCCGACCGCAGGAGGCCGTGGTTCGGCTCGGTGAGGATGCGCCCCACCTCCCGCGGGATCGGCACCGGGCCGAGCACCGGCCGGGCCGCGATGTCGCCCACCGTGAACTTGCCGAGCGCCCAGGCCGGGACTTCCTGGACACAGACGACATCCGGGTCGTCGATCGTCGAGAGCCGGATCATCTCGTCGAGGAACGCGCGCCGCTGCGGCGGCTTCGTATTGCCGTGAAAGAGGTTCCAGCTCCGGACGAGCACGCGACTACGCTACTGGCCGTGCGCGTGTTGCTCGCCGATCCGCCGGCGTTCACCCCCTGGTACGACCATGAGCTCGCAGCTGCGCTGGGCCGCGCAGGCGCGGACGTGGAGCTTGCAACCTCACATTTCCGCTTCGGCGAGCTGCCCGACCCCGACGGGTATCGCCGCTCGGAGCGGTTCTACCCGCTCTCCTCGCGGCTCTTCAAGCGCTCGAAGCTGCGATTGCCGTTGAAGGCGACCGAGCACCTCGCGGTCATGGCGTCCCTCGCGCGCGCGCACCCCGACGTGCTGCACCTGCAATGGGCGGCGCTGCCGCAAGCCGACGTCCGGCTGCGCTTTCGCGCGCCGTCCGTTTTCACGGCCCACGACCTGCTGCCGCGACGCACGTCGGGCCGGCGCAACCTCTGGACGACCCTGCTGCGACGGTTCGACCGAGTCATCGTGCATAGCGAACGCGGGCGCGCGACGCTCGCCGAGCTCGGCATCGACGCGCGCGTGATCGCGCATCCCGTCTACCCGAGTGCCGCGACCCGTGCCGACGACGGTCTCACGCTTTTGTCGCTCGGAGTGATCCGCCCGTACAAGGGGCTCGCCGACGCGATCGAGGTGACG
>JACDGR010000285.1 GCA_013821525.1 Actinomycetota bacterium | reverse complement strand
AGGGTGCTCGTCGCGCACGAGGTCACCGACGGCCACGAGCTCGTCGTCGAACCGGCCCGCCGCCGCCGCTTCGGCCCAGCGCTGCTGCGAGCGCAGGGCGAACGCGTCCTGATCCTCGCGGGAGACCCTCCAGCGCTCCGCAACGTTCTCGCCCGTCTCGCCCATCGTCTCGAGCGGGAACCGCTCGGCGAGCCTCGGATTCGGGAAGCGCCAGCCGAGCGTCGTGTCGTAAAGGGTGCGGTCGCCACGCGGATAGGCCCGATCGGGCTTCGCCGTGACGAGCGGCGCGCGCGACATCGATTCGACGCCGCCTCCGACGAACAGATCACCGTCGCCCGCGATCACGGCGTGGCAGGCGCCGACCACAGCTGCGAGACCGGATGCGCAGAGCCTGTTGACCGTGACGCCGCCGACCGTCTCCGGCAGGCCTGCGAGCAGCGCGGCCATCCGCGCGACGTTTCGATTGTCCTCGCCGGCCTGGTTCGCGCAGCCGAGCCACACATCCTCGATCTGCTCTTCAGGGACGCCTGCTCGATCGACGGCGGCGCGCACGGCGATCGCCGCGAGATCGTCCGGTCGCACGCCTGCAAGCCCACCGCCGTAGCGGCCGACGGGGGTGCGAACCGCCGAGAGGATGACTGCGCGCGTCACTCGACGAGATCGGGTGCGGCGCCGAGCAGGAGCGCGATCGCCTCGCGGCCGCGCGCACCCATGTCGAGCGTGAGGTCATTGACGTACATGGAGACGAACTCATCTGCGGTCGTCGCGTTGATGCCGCGACCGAACTCCATCGCGTACGCCATCGCCTGATCGCGGTTGGCGAGACCGACCTCGATTCCCTCTCGCACGATCGCGCTGACGTCCTGCAGCCGGTCGAGGTCGCGCCGGGCGACCACGACCCCGAGCGGCAGCGGCAGCCCCGTCTCGTCGCGCCACCAGATGCCCAGATCGAGCAGCTTGTTCAAGCCGTGCTCGCCGTAGGTGAGCTGTCCCTCGTGGATGAGCAGCCCGGCGCGCACACGGCCGGAGATGACCTCGTCGAGGATCTCGTCGAACGGTAGGTCACGGGTGCGCACCGCGTCGTCGAGCGCCCGCTTCAGAACGCGGGTCGCCGTCGTCAGCGGCCCGGGAGTGGCGATCTCGACCTCCCGCAGCTCGTCCAGCGAGAGCTGCTCGAGGGAGACGACGATCGGCCCGTAGCCCTCGCCGAACGACGCGCCGTGGGGGAGCAATGCGTACTGCTTGGCGACGGCGGGCAGCGCGCCGGCGGAGAGGGCGGTCACCTCGAGGCGGCCCTCGACCGCCCATTCGTTCAGCGTCTGGATGTCGCCCGGTACGAGCTCGATCTCGAGGCCGCGGAGGGCGACCTTGCCCGCGTCGAAGGCCCACGCCATGAACGCGTCGTCAGGATCCGCGCTGTGTCCAATCCGGATCGGCACCCGGGTGACGTTACCCTCCACCTATGCGCCGGGGACATCTGTCCGAGTCGATCCAGGACTACCTGAAGAGCATCTACAAGCTCCAGTTCACCGAGGGCCGCGTGACGATCGGCGCACTCGCGAAGGATCAGTCCGTCTCACCGGCTTCGGCATCGGCGATGGTCAAGAAGCTCGCCGCGCTCGAGCTCGTCGAGCACGAGCCCTACCGGGGCGCGACCCTGACCCCGGCCGGCGAGCGGGTCGCGCTCGAGGTGATCAGGCACCACCGGCTGCTCGAGCTCTACCTCGCCGAGACCCTCGGGCTGCACGTCGACGACGTCCACGACGAGGCCGACCGCCTCGAGCACGTGATCTCGGAGGAGCTCGAGGCACGGATCGACCGTGCGCTCGGCTTCCCCACGCACGACCCGCACGGGGACCCGATCCCCGATGCGAACCTGAAGTGGCCGGCGGCCTAAGGCCCTTCGTCCTAGTCGCGGCCGAAGAAGTACTTCTCGAGCGGCTTCAGGAGCTCGTCCCGCAGGAACGGTCGCACCTTGGCGGTCGCGCCGACGTCCTCGGAGACGACGACGTCGTCCTCGAGTGCGCCGTTTGCCACCTCGAGGCAGTCCTCGAGCTCGTGCCCCTCCCAGACGTAGTCGTCCGCCCGCGGCTCGTCGGTCTCCCGGTGCTGGGGATTGACCATCCGGCCGACGGCCCAGAGGGCTCCGGGCCGGTGCTCGATCCAGATCACGACGCGCTCGTCAGCCCCGCCGTCGTCGCGTCCAGACACGACTCGTTCGGCGAAGCGCCCGACGTGCGGGTGGGCCTTCACCCCGCGACTATACAATCGCCTGCAATGGGGCTGAAGGATGCAATCACCGGCGCGTTCTCGTTTCTGCGAAGCGGTTCGCAGAGCGAGGAGCGGATCGCGCAGTACCTGATCCGCGAGCACCATCGCGGCCGGCCGCTCTCCGAGATCGTCGACGATCACTACGTGACGAATCGCTGCTCACCAGAGCAGCTCGCACGCATCCTCGAGCGTGGGGATGTCGTGCACGCGGTCGGCGAAGACGCCGTCGCGTCGATGCGCGGCGCTCTCTAACGCAGCCGGGCGAGCTCGACCACGTGTGCGCGAGGGCGAGATCCCACGCAGCGAGCCCGCTCGACTTGAAGAGCGTGATCTCGGCATCGCTCTGGCGCCCTGGCGTGTCCCCGGCGACGATTGTGTGCAGCTCGACCACATCGCTCCAACGCACGACACCGCGACGCGCCGGGTCGATCAAATCGCCCACCTCGGCCCGTGCCTGCTCGAGCAGATCGACACTGATCGTCGCCGCACGGAGCAACACCTCGTCGTCGAGCTCGCGTGATGCCGGCTCGTTCGCGCCGACTGCGCAGACGAACGCACCAGCTGTCAGCCACTTCCCGCGGACAACAAGCTCGGTCGACGTCGTCGCGGTGACGACGATGTCGCAGCGCGCCGCCTCGGCGGGTGACGCGGCCGGGCGTGCGTCGTGCTCGCGGCAGAACGCGTCCCGGCGCTCGGCACTTCGGCCGTGCACGATCACGTGCTCGATCGCAGGGAAGGCAGCGCGCAGCGCGACGACGTGCGAGGCAGCCTGTCGCCCGCACTCGAAGATCCCGAGGGTCGTCGCGTCCGGTCGTGCCAGGTGTCGCGCCGCAACCGCCGACGCAGCCGCGGTGCGCAACTCGCCGAGCGCAGCTGCTTCCAAAACCGCCTCGATCCGATGCTCGGCGAGGGAGAGCAGAACGACGAGGAACGGAGCGCCGCCCGGCGTCCACGCAAACGTCTTCAGGCCTGCGAGGCCGAGCCCGCGGTCGACGCAGGGCATGACCGCGAAGACGCCGTCCGGAATATCGAGGCGAACGCGCGCGGGATTCGCGATCTCCCTGTGGTTTTGGCGATGCAGGGAACCCTCGACCGCCGCGAACGCCGCCTCCGGCGAACAGAGCTCGCCCACCTCCGCCTCGGTGAGGTAAAGGCTCATGGGGTCGAGTTCGTGATGAAGCTGATCTTGCCGTTCGTCTCGAGCACCGCCCACTTGACGTCTGCGAGATGTGCGATCTGCTGCTGGCGCGCCTCCTCGGCGATCTCGGAGATCGTCAGACGCTCGCGCTTCAGGTTCCGCTCGATCACCTGTCCGTCCTGCACGACGATGATCGGCGAGCCCTCGAGCACGGGCCGCGCGCGCGGGAAGCGAAAGCCGATCCAGGAAACAGTCACCTGCAGCACGGCGAAGGTCCCGATCACGAGAAACGAGCCGGTCACCGAGTAGTCGTCCTGCGTGAGCCCCTGCTGGACAGCGTCGCCGAGGATGATCAGGAGCATCAGGTCGAATGGCTGCAGCGAGGAGAGCTCGCGGCGCCCGATCACACGCGTCAGGACGAGCAAGCCCACGAAGACGACGAAGGTGCGAAGGACGAGATCCATCAGGGAAAGATGTTCACGGTGCGGTGGATGCGGAGGATCGGCGTCGCGCCGTCGGTCAGGACGACGTTCTGCGAACGCCGCCACGCGACGTTGGTCGGATTGACCTGCATCTGCAGGAAGAGGATGTAGGACTTGCCCGCGGGGATGTGACCCAGGCTGAGGCTCAGGCGTCCGTCTGCGCTCGCCTCGCCGAGCGGGCTCGGCTCCATCGTGTTCACGGCCATGCCCTCGAGCCACCCCGGGTCGAGGACGAGCGTCGCCTGCTTCAGCTCACGACGGGCGACGATGTGAAAGCGCGCGCTGAAGAGCAGTCCGCCGCGGAGATGCGTCGGCGCGTACAGCGCGAGGCTCGCGGCCGGCGCTGACTCGCGCTCCGTGATCGGTCGTTGTCCGAAGACGTTCAGCAGCCCCAGGAGCGAGAAGAGCGTGATCGCACCGAGAATCAGCCACTGCGGCCACGGACGGCTGCGCAACCCGACGAGGTCACGGTTGCGCTCGATCTCGAGCGTGTCCGGAACGTCCGTCACGCGCGAGCACTTCGCCGCGCTCGTGCGGAAGCCTCTTCGTTAGCTGCAGGCGGCGCCGACGGCGCCCCACGAGCGCCAGCTGTGCCCGTCGTGCAGCCAGAGGAGCCAGGCGCGGTAGAGCTGCTCCTGCGGGGCCGCCGCGAAGGGATATGCGGTGCTTCCGATGTGCGTGAAGGCGGGATCGATCTTGCCGCCGACACGCTTCCACGTCTCCGCCGAGAACTGCATGCCGCCGAAGTAGCCGTTGCCGGTGTTCGCCGCCCACGGCCCCTCTTTCAGGTGGATGCAGCGGGCCTGCGCAAGCCACGACGCGCTCGCCTGCCACGTCGTCGCAGAGAGAGGGGCGGGGCTGCTCCCGGCGAGCGCCGGAGCGGCGACCAGGAGCGC
>JACDGR010000284.1 GCA_013821525.1 Actinomycetota bacterium | reverse complement strand
GGGTCGTCCTCCGTGAAGAGGACGACCCGCTCGGTTGTCGTCAGCCCGAGACCGGTCTCGATCTCGGACGTGTCAGGCGGCAACGGGCGAAGTCGCGTGCGCGAGCGCCTGCTCGAGGTCTTCGAGGATGTCGTCGATGTGCTCGATCCCGACGGAGAGACGCACGGTGTCCTGCGTCACGCCGGCGGCTTCGAGCTCCTCGTCGTTCAGCTGCGAGTGCGTGGTCGACGCGTTGTGGATCGCCAGTGACTTCGCGTCACCGATGTTCGCCAGATGGCTGAAGAGCCCGAGGCTCTCGATGAACGCGCGGCCGGCGTCTGCGCCACCCCTGATCCCGAATGCGACCAGCCCGCCGTAGCCGTTACGGAGGATGCGATTCGCGACCTCGTTCGACGGGCTCGACTCGAGGCCCGGATAGTTGACCCAGGCGACGGCGTCGTGCTCCTCGAGCCGCTGTGCGACCGCGAGGGCGTTCTGTGAGTGCCGCTCCATCCGTAGCGGCAGCGTCTCGAGCCCTTGCAAGAAGAGGAACGCGTTGAACGGCGAGAGTGCTGCACCGGTGTTACGCAGCAGCACGGTGCGAACCCGGCCGATGTAGGCAGCCGGCCCGAGCACGTCCGCCCAGACGACGCCGTGGTAGGACGGGTCCGGCGACGTCAGGCCGGGGAACCGTTCGGCGTTCGCGGTCCAGTCGAAACGCCCGGAGTCGACGACGATGCCGCCGATCGAGGTGCCATGGCCGCCGATGTACTTCGTCGCCGAGTGCACTGCGATGTCGGCGCCGTGATCGAAGATGCGGCAATGGATCGGCGTCGCGACGGTGTTGTCGACGATCAGCGGTAGACCTGCGGCGTGCGCCGCGTCCGACCACGCCTTGATGTCGACGACGTTCAGCTTCGGGTTGCCGATCGTCTCTGCGAAGACGAGCCGCGTCTTGTCGTCGGTGAGACGTGCGACCGCGTCGGGGTCGTTCGGATCTGCCCAGCGCACCTCGATTCCGTACTGCGGCAGGGTGTGTGCGAACAGGTTGTACGTCCCGCCGTACAGCGTCGACAGCGAGATGATGTTGTCGCCCGCCCGCGTCAGGTTGAGCACGGAATAGGTGACCGCCGCCTGGCCGGATGCGGTGGAGACGGCCGCCAGGCCGCCTTCGAGCGCAGTCACGCGCTGCTCGAAGACATCCCAGGTCGGGTTCATGATCCTCGAGTAGATGTTGCCCGGAACCGCGAGGGCGAACAGGTCTGCCGCGTGCTGCGTGTCGTCGAAGACGAACGATGTCGTCTGGTAGATCGGGACGGCGCGCGCATTGGTCGTCGGGTCGGGCGTCTGCCCGCCGTGGAGCGCGATCGTTTCGGGCCGTTGGTCTGACATGGACTTCTTCCTCCTTCGCACCGTCCCGGGCACGAAGAGGCCCTTCCCGGGCCTCGCTGCTTCCACCGTGGTGGGAAGCGTGCCGATCATCTTCCGCTTACCGCCCGGGACTGACCGGCTCGCGCAGGATGGAGCACCTGACGGAGGGGCCGACGGCGTCTCCCGGTTGCTGCGGTTTCACAGGGCCTGTTCCCTCGACCGCTCGCGATGACGTGGCGCTTCAGATTCTATAGTAACGCCGTCTCGATCGGTCAAGCCGGCTCTGAACTTGGCGCGGTCGCGGTCGTCTGCGAGGATCGCGGCGGTGGGGTTGCACGACGATCCGCTTTCGCTCGACCGGGAGACGATGCGCCGTCTCGGCTACCAGACCGTCGACATGCTGGTCGCGCGGATCTCGGATCCGTCGATACCTGCTCTTGGCCGCGCGACGCCTGCGGAGATGCGCGAGCGCCTTGCGGGGCCTGAGCCAACGGCCCCCACTGATCTCGAGGAGATCCTCGAGCAGCTCGAGCGCGATGTCCTTCCTTTCATGGGACGCGGCGACCACCCCGGGTACTTCGCGTTCGTTCCCTTCGCCGCAACCTGGCCCGGCGCCCTCGGCGACTTCGTCGCGAGTGCCCTCAACGTGTTCGCGGGCTCGTGGATGGAGTCGGCCGGCCCCACGCAGGTCGAGCTCGAGGTGCTCGGGTGGTTCAAGCAGTGGATCGGTTACCCGGCGAGCGCGGCGGGGTCGCTCGTCAGTGGGGGATCCGCGGCGAACATGACGGCACTCGCGTGCGCACGAGAATCGCTCGTCGGCGCGATGTCACCAGACCTCGTCGTCTACATGTCCGACCAGGCTCATTCCTCGTTGGCCCGCGCGGCGCGGATCCTCGGCTTCCGTGCGGACCAGGTCCGGGTGCTTCCGGTCGACGAGACGTTTCGACTGGATCCGCGCACGGTGGTCGCGGCGATCGACTCGGATCCCGCGGCGGGGCGGCGGCCCTTCTTCGTCTCCGCCAGCGCGGGCGCCACCAACACCGGCTCCGTCGATCCGTTGGGTGAGCTCGCCGACGTGTGCAATCGACGGGGGATCTGGTTCCACGCGGACGCAGCGTACGGAGGCTTCGCGGTGTTGAGCGAGGAAGGACGTCGCTCGCTCGACGGCCTGGCGCGCGCTGACTCGGTGACGCTCGATCCACACAAGTGGCTCTACCAGCCGTACGAGTGCGGTTGCCTGCTCGTTCGCGACGGGGCGCAGCTGCGCTCTGCGTTCGAGATCGTCCCTGATTACCTGCGGGACGCCGAGGCGGAGGACTCTGAGGTCAACTTCTCGGACCTGGGGATGCAGCTGTCGCGCTCGGCTCGCGCCTTCAAGCTGTGGCTCTCTCTTCGCTACTTCGGGACCGATGCGTTCCGGGTGGCGATCGGTCGTTCGCTCGAGCTCGCCCACCACGCGGCGGACGTCATCGATGCGAGCCCAGATCTGGAGCACCTCGCACCGCCGTCGCTCGGGATCGTCTGCTTCCGTCGCTGGTTCGGGGATACGTCGGACGAGACGGAGATCGCGCGCCGCAACGCCGTGCTCGCGCGACTCGTGGAGGAGCAAGGCATCGGGCTCGTCTCCTCGACGCGGCTTCGCGGCCGTTACGCGCTCCGCCTCTGCGTCATGAATCACACTTCCAGCCGGACCGATGTCGAGCGTGTCCTGGAGCTGATCGCGTCTGCCGACGTTCCGGCCGGGCGTCGGGCGCCGCGCACACAGATGCGCGACCCGGGTATCGAGCAAGGCTGGCTCGCCGACAGCGACGCCTCGCTCGCGGAGCTTCGTGTGGTGCCACTCCTCGCAGAGCTCACCGATCCGGAGCTGCGAAGCATCTACGCGCTCGGGGTGCGACGTGAGGTACCCGCTGGTGAGCGAATCGTCCAGCGCTGGGACGCCACGCGTGACTTCTACGTGGTGTTGGAGGGCTCGGTGGCGGTCGAGATCGACGACGAGCTGATCCGAAGGCTGAGCGCGGGCGAATTCTTCGGCGAGCTCGCCGCCCTCGATTGGGGCGCCGGCTTCGGCTATCCCCGGCTTGCGACGGTCGTTGCCGAGACGCCGGTGCGCTTGGTCGTCTTCGCGGACGGCAGCCTTGCCGATCTCGTGCACAGCTTCCCGACGGTCGACGCGCACATTCGAGAGGCGGTGCGGGCGCGACTGCCTCGCCATTGACCTACCTTCGGACGATCAGCACCGTCGTCGGGTCCGTGCTCGCCAACCGTTCGTTGCGGCGGGTGCAGATCGCGTTCGCCGCCTTCAACGGCAGCGAGTGGGGGGTCTGGATTGCGATGCTCGTCTACGCGTACGAGCGCGGTGGTGCGACCACTGCGGGCCTCGTCGCGGTCGCCCAGCTGATTCCGGCAGGTCTCTTCGCGCCATTCGCGGCAACGCTCGTGGATCGTCATCCCCCGGCGAAGGTGCTCGCGCTCTCATACCTCGCACAGGGTCTGGCGCTCGCCGTCACCGCTGCAGCCCTGCTCGGCGGCGCCGCGCCACTCGTTGCCTACGCCCTCGCAGCGATCGCCGCCACAGCTGTCACGATCACGCGCCCAACGCAGGCGGCGCTGCTCCCGGCGCTCGCCCAGACTGCAGATGAGCTGACCGCGAGCAACGTGGTCTCGGGGTGGATCGAGAGCGCGAGCGTGCTCGTCGCGCCTGCCCTCGCCGGTGTCCTGATCGCGGTCGGCGGTCCCGGAGCCGTCTTCGCAGTGATGGCCGTCCTCGTGCTCGGTGGAGCAGCGCTCGTCTCGGGTGTGCGCGCGCCGAGGCCGGCACGTGTTGCAGATCCCGAGGGCAGCGTGCTCCGGGAGACCGTGCGCGGGTTCGGGTCACTTGCCCATGATGCGCCGTCCCGGCTCCTCGTCGGCGTGCTCGGCGCGCAGTTCGTCGTGATCGGCGCGCTGGACGTTCTCTTCGTCGTGCTGGCGGTGGACGTGCTCGACCTCGGCGGCTCCGGCGCTGCCTATCTGAACGCGATGTTCGGCGCGGGTGGCGTCGTCGGCGTGGTTGCAACCGTCGCCCTGGTCGGCAGAGCGCGCCTCGCGCCGCCCCTCTTGCTCGGGCTCGTGGTGTGGAGTGCTGCCTTCGTCGCGCTCGCTGCGTTCCCGTCGACGCCCGGCGCGCTGGTGCTGCTCGCAGTTGCCGGAGCCGGGCGCACGCTGCTGGACGTCGCCGGACGGACGCTGCTGCAACGTGCCGCGCCGAGCGAGGTTCTGGGCCGCGTCTTCGGAGTTCTCGAGGGAATCACGATGGGAGCACTCGCGCTGGGCTCGATCCTCGCGCCGGCCTTCGTCGGCCTCGTCGGACCGCGTTGGGCGACCGCGTGTGCCGGCGGCATCCTGCCGCTCGCCGTGATCGGGGTCGTGCCGCGGTTGCGCAGGGTCGACGGCTCGGCGACGG
>JACDGR010000283.1 GCA_013821525.1 Actinomycetota bacterium | reverse complement strand
GCTCATCGCCATCTACCTGCTGAGCGGCGCGCCGTTCACGTTCCCGCCGGGACCCTGGCCTACACCGAACGGTCTGCACCCCTGGCACGGGCGAAGCGCGTGGGAGGGTCACGGCGTGTTGATGCTGCAGCGGCCGGGTGAGGCGTACGCCGTCTGGGTGTTCTGGGACGGTGAGGAGCGCTCGTTCGCCGGGTGGTACGTCAACTTCGAGGAGCCGCTCCGGCGTACGGCGCGCGGGTTCGACACGCAGGATCTGGAGCTTGACATCTGGTGGCCCGCAGGCGGGGAGTGGGAGTGGAAGGACGACGAGACGCTCGAGCAACGCGTGGCGGAGGGCCGGTACACGGAGGAGCAGGTCGCCGCCGTTCGCCTCGACGGTTGGCAGGTCGCGGCGATGATCGACGCGGGCGAGCACTGGTGGGACGAGGGCTGGTCGACGTGGACGCCGCCGCCGGGATGGGAGGGTAGCGCTCTCGTGCTGACGCTCACCTCGGAGCGCCTGCGGCTGACGCCGCTCGCCGAGGATGACCTCGAGGACTACGCGGCGCTGCGCGGCGATCCGCGGACGCGCGTGTACTCGCGGAGCGGCGTTCCCGTCCCGGCCGAACGCGCCCGACAGGAGCTCGAGGCCTCGAGCGCGTCGTGGCGCGCACACGGCTTCGGCCACTGGGTCGTTCGCCTGCTTGACGGGACATTCGTCGGCGTGATCCACGTCGTGGCCGTCGACGCCCAACCGGAGCTCGGATGGACGCTCGTGCCCGCCGCGTGGGGGCAGGGCCTTGCGACCGAGGCCGCCCGGCTCGTCGCAGCTGATCTCCTCACCCGTGCGGGCGTGCCGCAGATCACCTCGTTCCTGCACGCGGAGAACGTCGCGTCCCGTCGCATCGCCGAGAAGCTCGGCATGCACTTGCGGGAGAGCGGCACCGACGAGCGGGGGCGGCTGGTCGAGGCGTGGGAGCTTCGGCCGTGACCGCGCCCCGAGGACGTGGCGGCAGCCTCCGGCGCAGAAGTGCAACATTCGAGTGACCGAAATGACGCGCGGCCGCCGATGATCCCTCTGCCACAGCCTTCGCCACACGTGCCGTCCGCGGACAGGTCCAGCGGCAGCCACCGTCACTGAAGACAGACGCGGACGATGCCGAAGCGCTTCCCCACCCTTCTCGGGTTCGTCACCCTCGGCCTCTTCTGGGGCGCGTGGGCATCCGTGCTCCCGGACGTCCAACACGCGACGGGCGTCTCGAAGGGTGCGCTCGGTTTTGCGCTCCTCTTCGTCTCGCTCGGCTCGATCCCCGCGATGCTGTTCATCGCCGGACCTGCCGTCGACCGCTTCGGCGGCCGGGCGGTCGCGCTCGCGTGCGCGGCGTTCGCCGCGGCGACCACGCTCCCCGGGCTCGCGACGTCGCTTCCGCTGCTCGTGGTCACCCTGTTCGTCGCAGGCGCCGCCTCGGGGGCGCTCGACGTCGGGATCAACGCGAACGCCGGCCGGATCGAGACCGCGACGGGCAAGCGGGTAATGCCGATGGCGCACGGCCTCTACTCGGTCGGGATCCTCTGTGGCGCGGTCGGAGCGGGCGTCGCACGGAACGCGGGCGCGCACCGCGAGGCGATCCTGCTCACCGTCGCCGCACTGATCGCACTCACCGCGGTGCTGCTCGGCGCCGATCGCGTCCCGCCGGAACCGGCAGAGCACGGGCATACGATCAAGATCGAGCGCGCCCTTCTGATGCTCGGGATCGTCTGCGCGGCAGCGTTGCTGGTCGAGGGTGGCATCGAGAGCTGGAGCGCGCCCTTCCTCGAACGCCAGTTCGACGCCCGCCCGGCCGTCAGCGGCCTCGGCCCAGGCATCTTCGGCGCGTCGATGGCAATCGGCCGCTTCTACGGTCAGGCGACGAAGCTCAGCGAGCGGGCCTTGCTCGTCGGCGGCGGCGTCTGCGGGGCTCTCGGGTGCCTCCTGACCGCGCTCGCACCGAGTGCCCCCGTTGCGATCGTGGGGCTTGCGATGGGAGGCGCCGGCGTCGCCCTCTATGCGCCGATCGTCTTCGGCGCGGGCGCCCGCCGCGGGGCCGCCGCGGTCGCGACCGTGACGACTCTCGGCTACGTCGGGCTCCTGATCGGCCCGGCACTCGTTGGCGGAGTCGCGCAGCTGTCGAGCCTGCGCGGCTCGTTCATCGTCCTTGCGCTCGTCGCGGCGACCGTTGCGACGGCGGCGACGCGCGTCCAGCTCGACTAGTCAAAAGGGACATGTCCCGGGGACTGTCCCCGGGACATGTCTCGAACCGGCAGATCAGGCTGCGACGGGCTCGAGGCTCTCTGCCTCCGCCTTCGGGGTGCGCCTGATCGCGAACGCCGCGAGCGAGCCGAGGGCGACGATCGCCGCGCCGACGTAGACCGCGGGCGTCATGCCGTCGACGAAGGTCGTGCCGCTCCGATACCCGCCGTAGTGCGCGAAGAGCGAGGCGAGCACCGCGACGCCGAAGACGCCGCCAAGCTCCCGCACCGCATTGTTAGCCCCGGACGCCTGCCCCTCTTCCTCGGGCGAGACCGACGAGAGCACGACGTTCGCGACCGGTGCGAAGAAGAGCGCCATCCCAGCGCCCGACAGCGCGAACGGGAGCACGAGGGAGCTGTAGCCCGTCGTCGGCGTCGACACGTGCGCGATCCATGCGAGCCCGATCGCCTGCAGCGCAAGCCCAGCGCCCATCAGCTTGTGCCCACCGATCCTGTCGGACATCGCACCGGCGATCGGCGCGATGAAGATCGGCATCGCCGTCCACGGCAGGATGCGCAGACCCGACTGGAGCGGCGAGTAGCCCTGCACGGTCTGGAAGAACTGGGCGAGCAAGAAGATCGAGCCGAACATCCCGAAGAACATGAAGAGGCTCGAGATGTTGGCAAGTGCGAACGTGCGGTTGCGGAAGAAGCGCATCGGCAGCATCGGGCTGTCCGTCCGGAGCTCCCACCAGACAAATGCGCCGAGCAATGCGAACCCCGCAATCAGCGCGCCGACGATCTCAGTCGATGCCCACCCGATCTGGTTCCCGCGCACGAGACCCCACACGATCCCGAAGAGACCGGCGCTCGCGAGACCGACGCCCGGGAAGTCGAGACGCGTCGTCGGGCCGTGCGACTCCTGTAGGCGCGTCAACGCGAGCGGTGCGAGCAGCAGGCCGATCGGCACGTTCAGCCAGAAGATCCAGTGCCACGAGATGCCCGAGACGACCGCACCACCGACGAGCGGGCCGAGCGCGACGGCGAGGCCGCTGATGCCACCCCATGCACCGAGGGCGAGCCCCCGCCGCTCGGCCGGCACGGCCGCCGAGAGTATCGTCAGCGTCAGCGGCAGCACGATCGCACCGCCGAGACCCTGCACCGCCCGCGCGACGTCGAGCACGGCGATCGACGGCGCGAGTGCCGCGGCCGCGGAGGCGAGCGTGAAGATCGAGATGCCGAGCACGAAGAGCCGCCGACGGCCGAAGCGGTCACCGAGCGCGGCACCCGTCGGGAGCAGCACCGCGAAGGTGAGCGTGTAGGCGTTGACCGTCCACTCGAGCCCGCTCAGGCCCGAGTGCAGATCCGTGCGGATCACGGGCAGCGCGGTCGTCACGACGAGGTTGTCGAGCGTGACCATGAAGAGCGCCAGCGAGGTGATCGCGAACGTCCAGACGAGTGGTGCTTTGTGATTCATCACTTACCTCCGTTCGAAAAAAGGCACTTACTCGTTACAGCCAGCGAGTAGCCGCTGCGCCCATGGCTCACCGGCGTTCGCATCCTTCAAGTCCAGCGAGGAGAGCACGTTCATCAGCATTCCCTTGGCAAAGAACCGGGCGACCGTTGCCTGATCGCACCCTGAGACGCGCTCGACATAGGTGACGAGGTCGCCGAAGCCGTTTCGGACGACCGCGCAGATCTCCGGGTCGTCGCATGCAGCGTAGGCCTGCATCTGCGCGCGCAGGTAGGTGCGATCGGTTGCGAGGAGCTCCCCGTAGGCGAGGCCGATCGCGTTCAGGGCCTCCTCGCCGCGCAGGCCCTCGGCCGCCCGCTGGAAGATCTCGAGTGTCTGCCGGAAGCAGCGCGCATCGACGGCCATGAAGAGCTCCTTCTTGGTGCCGAAGAGCCGGAAGACGTAGGGCTGGGAGATGCCCGCACGGCGGGCGATCTCCTCGGTCGAGGCGCCGTGATAGCCCGCCTGGGCGAAGACCTCCATCGCCGCATCGAGGATCTCCTCGCGCCGCTCTTCCTTACTCTTGCGCTCTCCTACTACAACCATGCCCGCAAAGTTAGTGGTTACTCACTAACGTGTCAAGGGCTGCCGCTACGCAGTCGAGGTCAGCGTCGGTCAGCTTCGTGTGGAACGGCAGCGCCAGCGCCCGCTCGAAGACACGGGCGGCTCCGGGAAACGACCCCTGATCGCGGTAGGCGCCGAGTTGCTGCAGGGCATACGTGCCGATCTGCGCCTCGATCCCCTGCTCTCGCAGGCCGGCCATGACGCGATCGCGATCGTCGACCTGAAGCACGTAGGCCTGCCACCCGTGAACGTCACCCTCGGCAGCGGCGGGCAGCTGCACCGGCAGGTGCGCCAGGCGCTCGCTGTAGCCGGCTGCAACCCGCGTGCGCTCGGCAAGCAGCGCGTCGAGGCGGCGCAGCTGCGGAATGCCGATGGCGCAGAGAATGTCGGAGATGCGGTAGTTGAGTCCCGGCGCGGGCATCTCCGGCGGGACGAGCGAGGCCCAGCCGTGGTTGCGGAACGTCGCGACGGACGCGGCGATCTCGGCGTCGTTGGTTGTCACCGCGCCACCC
>JACDGR010000282.1 GCA_013821525.1 Actinomycetota bacterium | reverse complement strand
CGTCTGCACCGTCCTAGCCGGCTGATTTGCGCGTCGGGCTCGAAAGCCAGCCGCTTGACGAGGCCGAGGACCGTCTCGGCGGGCGCGCGCGCTAGCTTCCTGTCGTGCTGCGCCGGTCTCTCCTTCCTTCCGCCCAGGCCCTTCTGGCGAGCGTTCTCGCGGTCGCGGTCATCACCTTCTCGATCGCGCTCCTCGACAACTACGTCCCGCCGTTCGGCTTGGTCGTCCTCTACACCCTGGCCGTGCTCGCCATCGCCTTCTTCTGCGGACGGACGTGGGCCAGCGTTACCGCCGTCGCCAGCATGCTGGCATTCAACTTCTTCTTCCTGCCCCCGGCGCACTCGCTGTCACTTCAGGATTCGAGCTACTGGTTCGCCCTACTTGCCTTCGTCGTCACCGCGATCGTCGTCGGCACGTTGGCCGCGAATGCCCGAAACCGTGCGGTCGAGTCCGAGCAACGGTCCAGGGAGACCGCTCTCCTCGCTGACGTCGCGACCGAACTCCTGCGACGGCCGGGCGTCGAGCGCGAACTGACGAACCTCGCAGAGCAAACCGCGAAGACGCTCGGACTGTCCTCCGCGCGGCTAGAGCTCCGCAGCGGCCGCGCCGAGCTTGGGGAGCTTCCGTATCCTCTGGGCGAAGACGGCGGAGTGCTCTATGCGCCCACCGGCGAAGAGCCGTCGCTGGATGCTCGGCGCCGATTGTTGCCGGCGCTCGGCGCCCTCCTTGCCTTCGCGCAGGAGCGCGAGCAGCTGGCCGGCGAAGCGCTCGCAGCGGAGACTCTGCGCCGTTCTGACGCCGCCAAGACCGCCGTCCTGCGCGCCGTCTCGCACGACTTTCGGACGCCACTCGCAACGATCGAAACCGCGCTCGGCTCGTTGACGAGCAGCGAGCTTGAGCTGACCGACGACGACCGTGCGTCGTTACTCGACACCATTCGCCTCGAGCACCAGCGGTTGAAACGATTGGTCGAGGACATCCTCGATTTGTCTCGGCTCCAGGCCGGGGCTGCCGACCCTGCGCTCGAGTTGTGGCCGGCGAGTGCCCTGGTCGAACAGGCGCTCGACGCGCTCCCGCGCCGCGATCGTGTCAAGGTCGCACTGAGAGACGACCTTCCCCTCGTGCGCGTCGACGCGGTTCAGCTTCAGCGTGCGCTTGTCAACGTGCTCGAGAACGCGTTGCGTGTATCGCCGCCCGACCAGACCGTAACGGTCGACGTCCACGCGACGCGCAAGGAGCTCTTGATCCGCGTCGTCGACCAAGGTCCGGGCGTACCGCCCGACGAGCTCGAACGCATCTTCACGCCTTTCCACCAGCTCGGCCCTGCCGGAGGTGCCGGTCTCGGTTTGGCGATCGCCCGCGGCTTCGCCGAGGCCAACGGCGGGCGGCTGTGGGCGGAGTCGCGCGCCGGACAAGGAGCCTCCTTTGCGTTTGCGCTTCCCGCAGTGGAAGGGCTAGGCGAGATCGCCGGATGAGCACAAAGCCGTACGTGCTCATCGTGGACGACGAGCCTCAGTTCCTGCGCGCGCTCGCGACGGGGATTCGGGGGGCGGGTTATGAGGTCGATACGGCCGCCACCGGCGACGAGGCGTTGGCGAAAGCAGGGCTTCGAGTGCCCGAGGCGATCATCCTGGATCTTGTCCTTCCCGACCGCTCGGGGATAGAGGTTGCACGGGAGCTGCGGCAATGGACGCAGGTGCCGATCGTCGTCGTCTCGGCCGTCGGCGAGGAACGGGAGAAGATCGCAGCTCTCGACGCCGGGGCCGACGACTACGTCACGAAGCCCTTCGCAATCGGCGAGTTGCTCGCGCGACTGCGAGCGGTGTTGCGTCGCGCGGACCCGTCCAAGGGCGACCCGCTGATCGTGGTCGGGGAGCTTCGGATCGACCTCGAGAAACAACAGGTCGCGGTCGGTCAGCGTGTTGTTCGGCTAACGCCCCATGAGTTCAGCCTCTTGCGTCTATTGGCCAAGAACGAAGGGAAGCTTCTCACCCACAAGACGATCCTTCGAGAAGTCTGGGGCGCTGCGTACCAGATGGAGTCCAGCTACCTGCACGTCTACGTCTCCCAGCTACGCAAGAAGCTCGAGCCTGAGACCGGCGGCCCGCACTACATCCTCACCGAGCCGCGTGCCGGCTACCGCCTGGTCGATCCGGCGTCTTTAGAGAAGCCTTAGACCACCGGGCCAGACCTTTAGAGGGCACTTAGAAGACCCGGCCTAGCCTCACGGAGATGGTCGAGCTTCTCGGAATCGTGATCGCAGTCGCCTGCTTCGGCCTGGCGTACGGCCTCATTCATGCCCTGGGACGGCTTTGATGGCCGCCGGTGATCTCGTCGGGCTCGTCGTCGCTCTGCTCGTGCTCGGCTACTTGCTCTACGCCCTCTTCCTTGGTGAGCGCCTGTGAACGGTCAGGGGCTCGCGCAGATCCTGATCTACGCGGCGCTGCTCGTCGGGCTCGGGTACCCGCTCGGGCGGTACATGGCCTGGGTCTACTCCGAACGCTTTCAAGCGCCGAGACCGCTCGCCGTTGTGGAGCGATCCTTCTACCGACTGGTCGGGACGCGCGCCGACGAGGAGCAGACCTGGAAGGGCTACGCCAAGAGCGCCTGCCTGTTGATGGCCGTCTTCTCGGCCCTCCTCTACGTGCTGCTGCGACTGCAAGGCCGTCTCCCGCTCAATCCCGACCACCTCGCCGCCATCTCACCGCACGTCGCTGCCAACACCGTCGCAAGCTTCGTCACGAACACCAACTGGCAGTACTACGCAGGCGAGACGACGATGTCGTACCTGTCGCAGATGGCAGGGCTGGCCGTGCAGAACTTTGTCTCCGCCGGCATCGGCATGGCCGTGCTGGCTGCGGTCATTCGAGGGTTTGCCCGGCGCTCGCGGCGGGAGCTCGGCAACTTCTGGGTCGACCTCTATCGCTCGCTCGCCTACATCCTGTTGCCGCTCTCCTTGATCCTTGCACTGTTCTTGATCTCGCAAGGCGTGGTGCAGACCTTCTCGGGTCACGCCACCGCGCACACACTCTCCGGGGCGACGCAGACAATCGCGCGCGGCCCGGTCGCATCGCAAGAGGCGATCAAGCAGCTCGGCACGAATGGGGGTGGCTTCTACAACTCGAACTCGGCCGTCCCGTTCGAGAACCCGAACGGGTTGACCGACTTCATCGAGTTGCTCGCGATCCTGCTGATCCCGGCAGGGCAGGTGTTCATGTTCGGCCGGATGGTCAGCGCACGTCGCCAAGCGTGGCCGATCTTCGCCGCGATGTTCGCGATGTTCGCCGTCGGCGTGGCGATCGCCCTTCCACTCGAACAGCACGGGTCTGGGGCGCTGCGCGCGTCGGGCGTCAACATCACGCAGAGCGCCGACCAGTCAGGCGGCAACATGCAGGACAAAGAGGTGCGCTTCGGCATTGCCTCGACCGCGCTCTGGGCAACGGCAACCACCGACGCCTCGAACGGATCGGTCAACGGCGGCCACGACGCCTTGACCGCCGGCGGCGGAGCCGTACCGCTCGTGAACATCTTCACCGGCGAGGTCATCTTCGGCGGCGTCGGGAGCGGCCTCTACGGAATGTTCTTCTACGTGCTGATAGCCGTCTTCATCGCCGGGCTGATGGTCGGGCGGACGCCGGAGTACCTCGGCAAGAAGATCGAGGCGCGCGAGATCAAGCTCGCCGCGATCGGAGCGCTGTTCGTGCCGACTCTCGTGCTCGTCCTGACCGCCGTCGCCGTCGTCACCCACGCCGGTCTCGCGTCGATCTTCAACCCCGGAGCCCACGGGTTCTCGGAAGCGCTCTATGCGTATACGTCGCAGACCAACAACAACGGATCGGCCTTCGCCGGCTATGGCGCAACGAACTTCTCGACGTTGGCGGGCTCTGCCGCCATGTGGCTCGGACGGTTCGTGCCCTTGATCGCCGCTCTCGCGATCGGCGGCTCGCTCGCGGAGAAGAAGACCGCCCCGGCGTCGGCGGGCACCTTCCGTACGGATAGTCCGACCTTCGCTTTCTTGATCGTCGGTGTCGTCATCCTGACCGCAGGCTTGATGATCTTCCCGGCCTTGTCCCTCGGCCCGCTGGTGGAGGCCCTGCGATGAGTGCGTTGGCCTCGCTGGGACGGACGACCCTGGGCGTGCTGGCCATCACGGCAATCCTCGGGCTCGCGTACCCGCTCCTTGTCACCGGACTCGGCCAGCTCGCCTTTCAGAACGAGGCCCAGGGCAGCCTGATCCGATCGCAAGGACGAGTCGTCGGCTCGCGACTCGCGGCACAGCCGTTCACCGCGAAACGCTACTTCCACCCCCGTCCGTCTGCGACGACGCCCGCCTATAACGCAGGAGGGACGACGTTCGCCAACCTCGGCCCGACGAGCCCGGATCTCGAAAAGACGCTACGCGCAAACGCCGCAGCCATCGTCAGGCTGGAGAAGCCCTACAACCCCGGGCTGGGGGTGGCCGGGGTACCCGTCGACGCAGTGACGACCTCAGCGTCAGGCATCGATCCGGACATCTCCCCGGCCTATGCCGCGCTGCAAGCCCGACGCGTTGCGAGCGTCCGACACCTGGCGCTCGATCGCGTCCAAGCGCTGATCGCACTGGCTACCGACGGGCGCTCGCTCGGCCTCTTCGGCGAACCCGCCGTCGACGTTCTGACCCTCAACCTGGCGCTCGACAGGGAGCAGAAGTGAGCGCGAAGGAGCAGCGCCTGTTCAGCAGGGAGATCGTGCTCGTTGCGATTCGCGACTCCTTTCTCAAACTCGACCCGCGGACCCTGGCCAGGAACCCGGTCATCTTCATCGTTGAGCTCGGCAGCGTCATCGTC
>JACDGR010000281.1 GCA_013821525.1 Actinomycetota bacterium | reverse complement strand
GATGCAGCGTCTCTCTAACCGTGGATCGAGACGATCAGCGGAATGATCAGGATCGCGACGATGTTCGCGATCTTGATCATCGGGTTGATCGCAGGACCGGCGGTGTCCTTGTACGGATCGCCGACGGTGTCGCCGGTGACCGAGGCGTTGTGCGCCTCGGAGCCCTTGCCGCCGTAGGCGCCGTCCTCGATCGACTTCTTCGCGTTGTCCCACGCGCCGCCGCCCGAGGTCATCGAGATCGCAAGGAAGAGGCCCGTGACGATCGTGCCGATCAGAAGACCGCCGAGCATCTTCGCGCTGATGATCCCGACGATGATCGGGAACGCGATCGGGATCAGTGCCGGGAGCAGCATCGAGCGGATCGCCGAAGTGGTGACGATCCCGACTGCGCGGCTGTAGTCCGGGCGCTCGGTGTAATCCATGATCCCGGGGTGCTCGCGGAACTGGCGACGCACCTCCTGCACGACCTCGCCGCCGACGCGGCCGACGGCCTGCATCGCGAGTGACGCGAACAGGAACGGCATCATGCCGCCGATGAAGAGGCCGGCGATCACCCACGCGTCCGAAAGGCTGAACGAGACGTTCAGCCCGTTGTCGCGCAACCCGGTCGTGTAGGAGTCGAACAGAACGAGCGCAGCAAGTGCTGCGGAGCCGATCGCGTAGCCCTTCGTGACGGCCTTCGTCGTGTTGCCGACTGCGTCGAGCGGATCGGTGACGCCGCGCACCTCTTCGGGGAGGTCGGCCATCTCGGCAATACCGCCCGCGTTGTCGGTGACAGGCCCGTACGCGTCGAGGGCGACGATCAGACCGGTCATCGAAAGCTGCGCCATCACGGCGACGCCGATGCCGAACAGCCCAGCGACCTTGTTGGCGACGAGGATGCCGGCGGCGAGCACGATCACCGGCAGCGCGGTCGCCTGCATGCCCATCGCAAGACCTTCGATGATGTTGGTCGCGTGCCCCGTCTGCGACGCCTTTGCGATCGCCTTGACCGGGTTCCAGCGCGTACCCGTGTAGTACTCGGTGATCGCAACGAGCAAGAACGTGACGATCAGACCGACGCTTGCCGAGATGTAGAGCTCCCAGAAGCTGTACTGCGCGTTGTCGAACGCCATCGTGATCGGGATGAAGCCGACTGCCGAGAGAATGGTCGCGACGAGCACTGCCTTGTAGAGCGCGTTGATGACGGCGTTCTCGCCCTTACCGAGCCGGGCGAAGAACGTCCCGATCACCGACGTGACGGCCGAGACGCCGCCGATCGCGAGCGGGAAGAGATAGAGCTTCGAGCCCTCGAGCCCGTTCATCGTCCCGAGCAGCATCACCGCGACCGCGGTGACCGCGTACGTCTCGAACAGGTCGGCGGCCATGCCGGCGCAGTCGCCGACGTTGTCACCGACGTTGTCGGCGATCACGGCCGGGTTGCGCGGATCGTCTTCCGGGATGCCCGCTTCCAGCTTGCCGACAAGGTCGGCGCCGACGTCGGCCGCCTTCGTGAAGATGCCGCCACCGAGTCGCGCGAAGACCGAGATCAGCGAGCCACCGAAGGCGAGGCCGATCAGATCCGTGATCGCCGACTTGGGCGAGTGGTTCAGCGCGGCCGTCAGGAACCAGTAGTAGCCCGTGACGCCGAGCAGCCCGAGCCCGACGACGAGCAGGCCCGTCACCGAGCCGGCGCGGAACGCAACGTTCAGCGCGGGCGCGAGCCCACCGCGGGCTGCTTCGGCCGTCCGGCTGTTCGAGCGCACGGCGACGTTCATGCCGATGAACCCGGCCGCCGACGAGAGGATCGCGCCGATCAGGAAGCCGAACGCCGTCCCCCATCCGAGCTTGTCGTAGAAGCCGAGTGCGAGGAACGGCACGACCGCCACGAGGGCGATCGCGGTGTACTGCTTGCGCAGGTAGGCCGCAGCACCCTCCTGCACCGCCTTCGAGATCTCGCGCATCCGGTCGTTGCCGGCCGGCTGCTTGAGCAGCCAGAAGGTCAGATAGAGCCCGTACCCGACGGCCACGGCAGCACCGATGAGGCCGAGGAGCACCGGGTGATGCATGAACCAATCCATCGGTTTCGCTCCCTCACAAAGTTAAGCGCCGAAGGGCTTCGGCGCGGGCGATTATGTATCACAAGCTCCGGCCGGAGGAGGGTCGTATGAGGGTTGCCGCTACCCCGAAACCGTGGTGGCGTAGGCGACCTGGAGGTTGACCAGGGCCTGCTCGAGATCGGAGCGCAGCTCACCCGTGACGTGCGGCAGCAGCGAGGCGAGCGCGTCGATCGCCTTCTTCGACTGGGCCAGGTCGCCCTTCTCCAGCTTCGCGAAGGCAAGGCTCGCAAGGCTCGAGGCGGCCGCGACGAGGAACTGCTCGACGTCGAAGTTCGCGAGCTGCTCGGCCATCGCCTCGGCGTCGGGCTCGTCAGCCACCGATCGGCTCCTCTGCACGCACCTGCTCAGCGTAGATGTCCTTCAGGTTGGCCCCCGCGTCGAAGCGCGCGATCTGGCGCTCGGCCGCGTTCTGGTCGGGGACGCGGAGGTACGCCGCTGCACCGATCTCCTCTGCAACGGGTGCGACCCACTCGATCAGCTGCTCGATCCGCTGCCGAGCAGGCACCGGCTGCGAACGCTCGAGGTCGAGCAGCTCACCCGAGAGGCCCCAGCGGATCGCTCGCCACATGTTCTCCTCGAGCAGGCGATGCGGCAGCACCGTGATCGGCTCACCCTCGTCGTGGGCACGCGCACAGCGGGCCGCGAGCGCGTAACAGAGGGCAGCGAGCGACTGCGACTCGGCAAGGTCGGGCTGGCCGTCGCAGATCCTGATCTCGATCGTCGGGTAGGCGAGGTGCGGGCGCACGCTCCACCAGATCTGCGTGTGCTCCGTGATCGACCCGCTGCGGTAAAGGAACGCCACGTAGTCCTCCCACCCCTGCCAGCTGCCGTAGGCGTCCGGGATGCCGCAGCGCGGGAACATCCGCGTGAACACCTCGGTGCGGGCGGAATGCAGGCCGGAGTTGACCCCTTCGACGAAGGGCGAGCTTGCGGAGAGTGCGAGCAGCTCGGGCAGAAAGTTGCGAAGCGCGTCGTGCACGGCGATCGCGCGGTCTGCGCCTGCGATGCCGACGTGCACGTGCATCCCGAAGGTGTTGTTGCGCCAGACGACGTAGCGGAGGATCTCGTCGTTCCGACGGTAGTGCGGCGTGTCGATGATCCGCTGATCGCGCCAGTCGCTGAACGGATGCGTTCCGGTTCCGCCCAGTCCGATTTGTAGCTCGCGCGCAACGGCCTGAATCTGTGACCGTCGCTCCGCCATCGCGGCGGCAGCCTCACCGAAGTCTGCGCACTTGCCGGTGCGCACCTCGACCTCTGAGGCAATCAGCTCGCCGACCACGTTCGGCGCCAGGTCGGTCTCGATCGCCGCGGCGTACACCTCCTCGAAGCGATCGGTCAGCTCGAGCGTCGCGGGGTCGAGCAGCGCGAACTCCTCCTCGACCGCAAGCGTGAAGTCGGTGCCGCCGTCGAACCCCTCGCGCGAGGTCGCAAGCAGCTCGGGCCACGAGACGCGTTGTTCCTCGCCCACGGTGGCAGCCTAGTAGAGGCTTGATGCGCATTGCGCCCACCCGAATACGCATCAAGCCTCTAGACAGGCGCGAGCAGCCGCTCGGCGACACTCGCCCACGACCAGCGCTCGACGACCGTCCGTCGAGCGGCGTGGCGCAGCTCGTCGTGCTCCGCGGGCGGCAGCGCGAGAATCGCGTTCAGCTTCGCCGCGAGATCGGCGGCATCGCCGGTCGCGAAACCAGCCAGGGTTCGGAGGCCCTCCGGATAACCGGCCTCCAGTCCCGCCGCGACTTCGGCGAGGCCCGAGTGGCGTGCGACGAGTGGCGGCGAGCCTGCCGCCGCAGCCTCGGCGGCGACCATGCCGAACGCCTCGGGAAAGATCGAGGGCACGACGGTCACGTCGGCAAGGGGTAAGAGGTGAGCGAGGTGGCGATGCTCGAGCGGGCCGGTGAACAGCGTCCGTTCGGGCGCGAGCCGCTCGAGGGTCGCGCGATACGGGCCGAAGCCGACGACGACCAGGCGCGCAGCGACATGCCGCATCGCCTCGAGCAGCACCTGGACGCCCTTCTGCTCGATCAGCTTTCCGAAGTAGAGGACGGTCGGCTCGTCGCCGGCCAGGAACTCGGCGAGCCGCGCCTCGTTGCGCTCGTCGGGGAGCCGCTCCTGCGCGTTGCCCGAGTTTGGCGGATCACGGCGCGCCTCTGCGAGCAGCGACGCCAGAGCTACGTCGCGAGGCTCGAAGACGAACGCATCGATGTCGACGCCCGGGGGCACCTCGACGACGTTCTCGACGCGCCCGACGACGTCCTCGAGCACGCCGCGGATGTGCTCCGAGCCGACGAAGGTCACCTCGGCGCGCGCCAGCGACTCGCGCCCCCACCGCTCGAGCGCCGGGCGCCCGCGCATCGAGTACTCGAGCTCCGAGCCGTGCGCCTTGACCCGGAACGGCCGGCCCGTCGCCGCGCCGACCGGGGCGCCGAGCAGGACGTGGTTCGTGAAGATCACGTCGGCCGGGAGGAGCGCGCGCAGCGCAGCGGCGTTCGCCTCGACGTACGCCTCTCTCTCCGCCGCAGTGAAGTCCTGCAGCAGCTTCGGCACGAGGCCGGCGTAACGGTCGAGCACGAACACCGGCAGCAGCTGCTCCGGCAGGTCGGGTACCGCGACGGTCGCGCCGCCGAGGTCGAACTGCTCGGGCGCGCGCTCCTGGCAGACGACGACGACGTCATGCCCGGCACGGCTCCACTCGCGCGCGAGCGCACGGCTGTAGACGTTCGAGCCGGTGCCG